>CAYPTV010000303.1:0-4451 GCA_964413505.1 uncultured Bifidobacteriaceae bacterium
TCACGTTGTCGCGGCCGGATTCGGCGGTGAGCATGATGACGGGAATTGCTTTCAGCTCCGGGTCTTCCTTCAGCTTGGTAAGCATCGTCACGCCGTCCATCACCGGCATGGTGACGTCAAGCAGGATGATGTCTGGTTTTTCCCGGACTGCCACGGCAAGGCCTTCCTCGCCGTTCGCGGCTTCGCACAGGATGCAATCGTAGGGCCGGAGCGACCTGCCCACGATGAGCCGGATCGTCCGGCTGTCGTCAACACTTAAAATTTTGATTGGCATAATAAAAACAGATTAATTGGTTTGATTGAATTTGATGTGGACTTCGACGGCGAAACCGGAGCCATCGTGATTGAAAACCAGCAATTCGTGCTGCACATCCTGCGGTGATTCGATGACGAATGAAGTTCCGCGGATGATGGCGGGCGTGCTGACGGCGCAATCATGGCCCTTGTCGCACAAGGCGGATTTTAATCCGCCAGCCAGCATGTTGGTGCATTCGCCGATGACGTCGTTGATGTCGGTTTCGCCGATGGCTTCATCGGGCGGCAAGCCCAACATGCCGGCGGTGATCCGGTTCGCAAATTCTGCCGACAAATGAAGATAGACGGCCCCGGTCACGGTGTTGCCGCCAAAGCCGACCGAGCCAGTCACGCGCTCTGAAAATGTCGGCGGCTGTCCGTCGGCCACAGGCGTTGCTTTCATCGAAAGCATGGTTTGAAACACATCCACCAAATGTCCGTTGATGTAATGCCGGATGTCCAGCGAGGGGGTTTGCACGTTCATATTTTATTTGTAATTGAGATGTTTTGACTGCGGCACAAGTGGTTCAGCGAATGATTTCCTTTATTTTCAGTCAAGACCGAGTGAACGAGCGCATCGGGAATTTCATCCAGCGGCAGGATGCGGTTCACCGCGCCCAGCTCCACCGCCGCGCGCGGCATCCCATAAACGACGCATGTCTTTTCGTTCTGCGCGAACGTCATCGCGCCCGCCGCCTTGAGTTTTAGCATCCCGCTCGCGCCGTCCGATCCCATGCCGGTGAGCAGGGCGGCCACGGCATGATTTCCGGCGCAAACTGCTGCCGAGTTGAAGAGCATGTCCACTGCCGGACGGGTGTAATGCGCCGGCGGACTTTGATTGAGGACGATGCGATAGCCGCCGTTGTTCCAGAGCACCATCATGTGGTAATCGCCGGGCGCCACCAGCGCGAGCCCCGGTCGGACTTCGTCGCCTGAAGCTGCTTCGCGCACTTCAAACGCGCACGTTTCGTTCAGCCGGTCGGCAAAGGCCTTGGAAAAAACGGGCGGGATGTGCTGGACGATGCAAATGCCCGGCAGTCCGTCCGGCAGGCGGTTGAGAATATATTTCAAAGCCTCGGTCCCGCCCGTGGAGGCGCCGAGCAGGATGATTTGCCGGGGATTGAAACGGGTGGATTCCGCGAGACTCGGCGGTTGCAGTGTTGTAATGGCAACCGGGCGGTTCAACGACGCGACCGCTGCGCCTTTCACCCGCTGGCAGAGTTGCGTGCCCAAATCGCCAATGCCCCAGGCCGAAGCGGGCTTGGCAATCACGTCCACGGCACCGGCTTCGAGCACATCCAGTGCGATGCGCGAACCGGCCTGCGTCAACGAACTGACGACGACGACGGGCATTGGCCGGTGCTTCTGCAAAATCCGCATGAAGGTCAGGCCATCCATGCGCGGCATTTCGATGTCCAGCGTCAGCACGTCCGGCTTGAGTTCGAGGATTTTGTCGCGCGCCTCGTAGGGATTGGCTGCGGTGCCGACGACCTCGATCTCCGGGTCGCGCTTCAAGGCGTCGCTGATGGCGCGGCGGACCACCGACGAATCGTCCACCACCAACACATGAATTGTTTTTTTCAAGCTCATGCGAGATTCATGAAATTTTTGACCCGCTCGGACGATTCGCGGATGTTGATCAGCAACGACTCGAATTCCACCGGCGTGATGCCCAGAACCTTGTTCGCGCGCGCGTCCATCCGCACGCCAAAGCTTTCCCAACCGATCGCCGAACCGGCGTGGTGGGCAAGCTGGTCGGCCACATGGATCATCACCGACATTTGCGGCTCCGGGTCAAAGAGCGGATGATGATGATTGAGGACGGCTTCCACGATGGTGCTGGGCAGCCGCCATTTTTCCAACAGGCAGGCGCCGACCTGGCCGTGGTCGGTGCCGAGCACTTGTTCCTCGGATTCAGATTGCGACACCTTGCCTTTGCTGATGAGCGAGCGAATGGCGGTTTGCAATTCAGGGCTGAGAACTTCGTTAAGCGCGAGCTTGCCGATGTCATGCAGCAGGCCGGCCGTGAACGCCACGGAGGAATCAACCTCAAATGGAATTTCAGCCTTGGCCAGATGTTCGGCGGCCACGCCCGTGGTAAGGGAATGAGACCAAAGCTCCTTGGCCTCGATGGCATAGCCCGCCAGCGTCGCGCTCATGGCACCCCCAAACGCTAGGCTCAAAACCATCTGCAAAATCTGCTGGTGTCCGAGAATTAGGACGGACTGTTCCACCGAGGAAACTTTTTCCTCAAAGCCGAAGTAAGGCGAATTGCAGGCACGAAGCAATTTGGCCGTCAGCACGTTGTCGTATTTGAGCACTGTCACGATGTCTTCGTTGCTGACGGCAGGCTGGTCCAGCAGGCTGACCAGCTTGAGGGCGGCGCTCGAAACAGCCGGCAAATTTTTGACTTTGGCGATGACTTCGTTCGGTGTCATAAATGGTAGGCGGCCAGACCGGGGCTGTGGATGGAGACGTTCCCGGTGGCCAGGTCAAAGCGCATCGTGCGGGAGTTGTAACCGCCCGTGTCGCGGGCGTGAACAGCCATGCCGTTGCGCGAAATCATCTCGTCAAACGCCAGGACGTTCCGCTGGCCGATGTTGAACATGCGCTGCTCGTCAAGAAACTGCGCCCCGCCGGCCACCTTGATGATGACGCGAAACCGCTCGCCGCCGAGGTTGAAGACCGTCTTGAAAAGCTGCGGAACGCCCGTGTCCACAAACATGAACGGCGACGTCGCAGCCTTCGCCGGATCAATGCGCGAATCCGGCAGCATGAGATGCAGCAGGCCGCCGACTTTTTTGACCGGATCATAAACCGTCACGCCCAGGCATGAGCCGAGCGAATAAGTGACCATTTCGGCGCCGGCATCGTTGCTGGCCACCATGTCAGCCACGCTCACCACAAGGTTCTTCTTGGGCGCGGCGATGATCCAGCGTGAGGATGCGGGCATAAAAATCTGGACGTAAAAATTCCGTCCGCACGAAAGCCGGAGGCACCATTGCCCGCCCATCCGGCCTTTCGTCCGTTTAAAGTTAAATTCGGCTGTGATTTCAGGACAGATGCCAAATAAATATGTTGTCTGTAGCTTCACACGTTCCCATGGCATATCGGCCAGGAGACCGATTCTGATCACAAGCCTGCGGTCTCAATTGTCCTTCGGCGGAATGCCGCCGGACTTGAGCAGAAAATGCGTTGCCCGCCGTTTTTTGATCCTGCGGACAGCCACCAATTGCGGAAGCGCCGCAGCTTTTTGCGAAACGGCTGTGTCGCGCTTGGCAACGTCGGCGATGCCGACCGATCATCGCTGAACCTGATATTCCTTGCGCTGTGCTGCGTTTGGAGAGTTTTGATTGAACAGAGACTCAGCCGGCAAGACACTTTTCCAAGACAGAATCCATTTCGTGCCGGGATTTCGTCCAAGGAAATGCAAAGATGTTTCGGGAAGCCCATGTCTTATATGGCTGCGGAACGCGTCTTCCTTGTCTGGATTAGAAAACGGGACGATGACAGTGACCGCTGATAGCCGTCCCGCTAGCGTTCGGCGCGTTCCTCGCCGTCTCGACATTTTGCTCCATGACATTTCTGGCGGGGACGCTGTTCTTTCTCTTCCTACCCACCGATCCCGTCAATACGCTCATTCTAGAAACCGCACTGGTGAACCTGCGCGCCAGCACCATGGCCATTCGATTTTCACAATCCATCTATTCGGTGACATGTGGTCACCGGAGATTGTTGGCCGTCTCGCGGATTCATTCGGCGGAAATCTACAGAAAGCCGTTTTGATTTTGTCAGTCGCGTTGATCGTGGCGAGCACACTTTGGCTGGCGCTCGCATTAAAAACAATACGTGGCATCGCCCGCAATTCTACGCACGCATGACCGTTTTATTTATTTTGCGTTGGCCATCTGCGCCTGAAGCCCGCGATGATCCACCTTGCCGGTGCCGAGCTTTGGAATCTCGTTCACCACTTTCAGCTCGCGCGGCGTGCTGAGGTTGGTCAGGCCCTTGGCCTTGATCGCTTCGCGGATTTCGTCCACGGTCAGCTTCGGTTCGTTGGTCACGGCGATGAGCACTTCGCCTTTGTCCGCATCGGGGCGCGTGACGACGGCGACCTGGCAGCGCAGACCGTATTGCGGAAAAGCCCCGGCCAGCGC
>CAYPTV010000304.1:0-4399 GCA_964413505.1 uncultured Bifidobacteriaceae bacterium
AGGCGTGAACCGCTGCGTCCTCGACATCACCAGCAAGCCGCCGGGGACGATTGAGTGGGAGTAACTATTTCCGTTTTCCCACCCGGTGATAAGCAGCCAGCGCAACAACACCCGCGCCAAGCAAACTAAACATTTCCGGTTCCGGAGCTGGCTCCAAATTGAAGAATGCCGATTGCCCAACATTTAACATTGGTGCACCGTTGTCCCAAGAGCCGTTCTCATAAGTGGAGATGGTCGAAGTCTGTGACGGGCCATCCAAGGTGGTTACAGATTCGCCATTTTGCGGATTGCGGCCAACGACATCATAAAATGTTGCCCCCTCAATAGGCACATAACACGACAGCAGAAGCGTGCCATAGCTGGAGATCAGCGGAGGATTGAATGGACCGTCTGGATCTGCAAATTCCGGCCAGACAGCTCCGGTGATGGTGCTCGTGAACTGCGAAGGCGAGTGCAGCAGTCCGCCTTCTCCATAATTCAAATCGTAATCGATGCTCCAGCCGCTGCTCGTGTCATAAATGGAAGATGGCAGATATTGAAGCAATGCAGGATCCCATTCTGTAAAAGTTGTCTCTTCAGGAACATTGCCCTTGAAAATGGAGTTCAACGAATTGACAGAATTGTCGAGCTGGTTTGCGACAAGGTTGTTACCGGAATACAGCGCCAGAGTGTAATATCCAACAATGCCCGAATAAACCTGGGCTTGAACTGATACGGCGAATCCAGCCCAGCAAAGCAGGCCAAAAAAAATCCCGGCTTGGAACTTTCTTATTTTCATTTAACCGAAGAATGATGCCTGTTTGAATACTGGTCAAATGATTTACATCGGCTTGCGGATCACTGCTTGTCCATGTCTTGTTTGTTCACGGCTTCGACCTCGCTGCCGCAGTCGTTGGTTGATTGATAATCATTATCAATGGGCGTCCCATATTAGTTATTTGGAAAACCATAAATCCGATCTAATCGAGTTTGCCAAAACTCTTAAATAATTAAGTCGCAAAAACGCATGGCCTTTTTCGCTGCTTTCTTTGCTTTGACTTTGGCACGACACGCCGCGCAGTAGTTATACGGCTTGCCAGTTAGCGGCCTGATGTCGCATGGCTTGTTGCATTGGCGGCAATTCCCAGCAGCCTTCACGCGAGTCATCCAGCGGCGGATGCGGGCGTTTTCCATTTTCCGCCGCCGCCATCTTCTGATCTCGACTTTATGCTTTTCGCGAGCGGCTAAAATTTCGGCAAGGCTCGGCTGTGGCGGACGCGGCTTAACCAACCAATCGCGCTCTGCGTAGTTCTTCCCTCAATTCACCGGCTGGCGATACATAAGACGTTTGCCCGCAAACAGCGGCGGCATAGTTGCCATTCTCGCGCCGTCTGTCAGCTTGTTTGTTCCCCAGCGGAAAGCAAATTCATTCGCGTATTTCGGCAAGTGTTCGCGGCAGACGTGATGCCAACTGCCATAGACACCTTTTTTCAAAAGTGAAAAGAACGACTCCGCGCTGTTGGTTGTGGAAATTGTGCCGTCGGGATTGCGGCGATGATAAACATCGCGGGAATGGTTCACGGCGTCATGGCGCGCGAATGATTTCAGCGGTTTTTTATAGCCCGGATGCTCGTCAGTATTCACCGTAGCGGATTTGTCCACGCAATCAAAAAGACATTCGGCGAGATTTCTCTGTGACACGCTGGCAATGACGCGCGTTTTTGCCCTGCCACCACGTTCAAGCAAAACCACAACTGGAATTTTGCGAAGAAAAGTCGTTCTCATATCGCCTTTTCCGCCGACGAATGTTTCATCAGCCTCGACAACGCCTTTTAATTTCACGCCATCATCGCCAAACGCAAACCGGATGCGATGGCACATAAACCAAGCGGCTTTGTAAGTGATTTTGAGCATCCGGTGAACTTGATGAGCGGACATTCCCTTTTTGCTGGATGAAATCAGGAACATCGCCATAAGCCATTTTGAAATCGGCAAATGCGAATCTTCCATCACCGTCCCCACTGTGGCCGTGAATGTCTTGCGACAAGCGGAGCAGCAATAAAGACCGGCGCGCATTTTGTTCTTTGTGTCCGGCTTTGATTTCATGGTGTAAATCTCGTCATGTTTGCAATGCGTACAAATCGGTTTGCCGCCCGGCCAGCGCATTGATTCAAACAGTTTGCGGGCTTTCGTCTCGTCGCTGTATTCCTGCGCGAGCGTCAGCAAGTTCAATTCGTCCGCGTCAAACTCTGGTTTCGTTTTCATGTTGACTAATTGTTGCACTTATATTAGATTATGTCAATAGTAAATGTTGCACTTTTATTTATGAGCGAAACACCAAAAATAGGCAGGCCAAAGATGCCGAATAAAGAGAAGCGCGGCGGATACGTCACCCTGCGCGTTTCACCGGCGGAATATGCCGAGATTGAAAAGGCGGCAACCGAGGCCGACGAGATGCTGGGAACTTGGGCGAGAAAGAAGCTGCTGGCGGCGGCGAGACGTGCTTGATCTGACCTGTTTTTGACTCGGTGTGTTTAGTGTGAAGTCAAAAATCAAAGCCGTGAAATCTTTAAGGGCAATTGTCCGATATTCTTTCCGTCAAGATTCAAAAGAAACGAATAGTCTCCCGGCTTCGCAATCCACACCTTTTCCGCCCAGCCGAAGGCTTCACAATGCGAATTATTTGTTCGTGGGATGTTGAATTTTCTTACGTCTTTGATTTTGTTTTTAGTGACAACATCAACAACTATTCGCATAACCGCTGGTGACGGGAAAATAAGGGTTACTTCCCGGGAAGTAATAACTACTTTCCCCGAAGTAACGGCTGCTTTTCGCGAAGTAATGGTTGCTTTCGGGCGAGTAACATCTGCTTTTGATGGAGCCGGGCGGCTTGGCGGGCACCCGCTCGCCCTGCCTCCGGCCTTCGGTTTCACAAATTCCTTTCGCCGTTTCCCAAACGCCTCAAGCCGAGCAATTCGCGTCAAAACTTTTTCGTGTGGTTCGTGTCTTTCGCGGTTAATTTATTCCGAAATGAATCTGGTTCCCGCCGTCAACATCGAAGCCAAGCTGCTCGTCATCGGCTACGGCAACACTTTGCGCGGCGATGACGGCGTCGGGCCGCGCGTCGCCGAGGCGGTGGGCAAGCTGAACCTGCCCGGCGTGCGCACGCTCGTGTGCCAGCAGCTTTCGCCCGAGCACGCCGACCCGATTTCGCGCGTCCGCAAGGTTGTTTTCGTGGATGCCGCCGTGGATGCGCCAAACCAAGTTCAATTCCGCAAACTTGAACCCGGCGAGACCTCGCAGCTCATGGCGCACGCCGCCGACCCGCGCACGATGCTCGCGCTGGCCCGCGATGTTTTCGGCCATGCGCCGGAAGCCTGGTGGCTCACTATTCCCGCCGTGAACCTGGATTTTGGCGAAAAACTTTCGCCGGAGACCGAAGCCGGGTTTCACGAGGCGCTCCGCCGCATCCAATCGCTGACGGAATGATCTGGCCGCGCCGACGACAATAAATGCGAAGCAGTCGCCAACTTCCGGTGAGCCGTTTTGCACGCGCGCATTTATCTTTTTTCCAATGAATTGAAACCATCCGGTTTCGCAACCCGATTGAATTATGCATGAAGTCCATCTGGTCCGCGCCATCATCGAAACGGTCGAAAAACAGGCCGTCGCGCAGAAGGCGAAATCCGTCAAGCGCGTAAAAATCCGCTGCAACGCCCTCACCAGCCACAGCGGCGACCATGTGCGGTTCAGTTTTGACATCGTGAAAAAAGACCGGCCGCTGGTGAAGGACGCCGCGCTTGAACTCAACGAGGTCGAACCCCTGCTCCGCTGCAAAAAATGCAACCAACAATTCCACGGCCATCATCTGCCCGACGTGTGCCCCCAGTGCGGCTCGGTCGAGGTCATCGCGGTCAACCCGACCGACATGGTGCTCGAGAGCTTCGAAATCGAGCGCTGACCGAAAACGGACGCGGCCATGATGCGCGGCTGAAGCTCGCCGTTCGCGGCGCGGTTCAAGGCGTCGGTTTCCGTCCGTTTGTCTTCCGGCTCGCGTCGGAACTGAAATTGCGCGGCTGGGTCGGCAATTCTCCGCAGGGCGTCTTCATCGAAGCCGAGGGCGCGCGCGCGCAACTGGAAAAATTTCTTCTGCGGCTCGATTCCGAAAAGCCGCCGCGCAGCTTCATCCAAAGCCTTGAATCGTCGTGGCTCGACCCCGTCGGACATGAAAATTTTGAAATCCGCAAGAGCGAAACCGGCGGGCTGGCCACCGCTCTGGCTTTGCCGGACATCGCCACCTGTCCCGATTGCCTCCGCGAAATTTTTGACCCGAAAAACCGCCGGTTTCATTACCCTTTCACAAACTGCACGAATTGCGGCCCGCGTTTCAGCATCATCGAATCGCTGCCTTACGACCGCG
>CAYPTV010000305.1:0-2658 GCA_964413505.1 uncultured Bifidobacteriaceae bacterium
TGACCACGTTCGCAGACAATCTTGTTTCCGCGCCGTCCGCTCCTGCCTACGTCCCCACCTATGACGTGATCAGCGGGCTGGGCGGACTGCAAGTGGTCAGCACAAATTCTGGATGTGGAACCAGCACCAATATCTGGATCACCAACCTGGTTGTCACGGCATCGGGCAGCGGAACAAACGCGACAAAGAACGTGCAGTTCACGATTGAAGGCGGATTGCCGAACGCGCCTTATGATGTTTTCGCCGATTCCGCATTGGGGGCTGGCACGAACATCCCGCCTTGGTCATGGATGGGACAGGGCTATCAGTGTTGCACCTATATGCTCACCAATCTGCCGAATACGGCCTGCTTCCTGATTTTGGGGACGCCACAGGACACGAGCGGTTTCGGCCTCACGGACGCATACGAACAACTGGTTTTGGGCATCAACCCTGCCGGTTCGCAGACCGACAGCTATGGAGTCCCGTATGCGTGGTATGCGGAGAACGGGTTGACTGCACAGTCAGCCCTGCAAGACCCCGATCAGGACGGATTGTTGAACTATCAGGAATATCTTTTTGGCACCAAGCCGACCGTGCCGGAAGGCTCTGCGGTCTGGATCAGCACTCCGAACGGAACCAGCGGCATTCCCTGAAACAAAATGAAAATGAAATCATGGTTGTTGTTGGCGGTAGCGGCATTGGCCTTGTTGACCCCGCTTCATGTCGGGGCGAACGGCGCTTGCACTGCGGCGCGCTTTCACGACTGGCAGAACATGGGTTGCAACCAGAATTATTCCGGTGCCGGAGGGGTTCCCAAGGCCAAATGCCCAAGCTGCCCCGGAATGCCGCAATGGTGGGTGAGCGAACCTTACATCAGCCTCTGCCTGTCCGACACACCGTTGAGCTACACACTGTCCTCCGGGCAGGATATGTCATTTCGTTTTTATTATATGCAACGCGCCGGGTTGCCGGCGAGCGACGAAATTCCGACTTATTATCAGCAATTGCGCAGCGATATTTTTGGTCATTATCCCACGGTGTCCAATTGTGGCACCAATGCGGCTTGGGGCAACAACTGGATCACGAGCATTGAGTTCTGGGACGCGCAATGGGAGAGTGGCTGGAGCACGCTATACACAAATAACACAGATGTCCAAACTAGCCCCGGCTACGCTGCTTTCAGCCGCACGAATTACGAGGCGCTGGTGTTCCGGCCCGAAGGCGGCGTCAATTATTTTTACAGCACCAACAACGGGGCGTCGGTTTCGGTGCGCGACCCGAAAAGCCAGATGCTTCTGGTGCCATCATCCGGCAGCTATCCGTTGACCATCCAGTCGCCGGCGGACGCGAACGGAATTTATTGGGGCACCAATACGTCGGGTTTCAAGCTGGTATATCCTGACGGCAGCCAGGATGTTTACGGTTTTATCGTCTATGCCTATTCCGGCTACGGCAATTCGACCGCGCGCGCCTTCCTGTCGCAGCGGATTGATCCCCAGGGGCGGGTCACACAATTGGGCTATGAGAGTTTTTACATGCCCTACGAAGATATTTACCGGCTGAAATATGTGGTTGATCCCGATGGCCGCACCAACCAGTTCCTCTACACCACCAACAGCTTTCAGTTGACGGAGATTGACGATCCTTACGGGAGGAAAACCACCTTGGGCTACAACGGCGGCGGATTGATGAGCAGCATCACCGACGCGGCGGGCATCAGCAATTCCTTCCAGTATTCATCAAGCGTGCTGGTGACCAATCAGCTTTATTGCCCGGATTCCGGAGGCAACATGGAACCCTGCGGCTTCGAGGTTCTCAACGCCGGTTCCGCCGGCTGGATGACCAGCCTGACCACGCCCTATGGAACGACTGCTTTCAGTTATTATCAAGCCCTCGATTCCACCGTCACCAATGGAATCCAGCAACGCGCGCTGTATGTGAGTGAGCCGACGGGGGCGCAGCAACTTTATTATTACCTTCATAAGGGCAGCGGCTTGATGGCGGCGACCGCAACTTCGCCGACGAACATTCCCGGCGTAACCGATTTTGATAATGGAACTTCGGGGTCAACACATCCCACGCTCGATTACCGCAACTCAATTCATTGGGACCGGCGGCAATTTACGGCGTTGTCCTCCGGGGTGACCACGTTGCTGCCTTCCAATCTGGCCGGGGCGCTGGCCAATTTGACGACCAATGATTTCAACAAAGGCCGCATCCGCAACTGGCTGTGGCAGCCGGATGCCCTTTCGATTTCCGAATCTGTGTCCAGCGAACAGGACCCCTCGCCGGATGCCGGCGGGACAATTCCGGGATTGCGGACTTGGTATGACTATCCGGGCAAACCGTCCCCGGAATTGCTGGGCAGCAATCCGCAGGTGAGTTGCATCGCCCGGTTGCTGCCGGACGGAACGAGCCAATACACCACCTTCAATTATTATCTTGGCCTTGGCCTTGTCTCTGACAGTGAATCAAGCTATTCAAAGCCTGACGGCACTGTCGGCGCGCTGACCAACTGGTTTGCTTATGCGGCCAATGGCATTGACCTTGCCAGTGTCAACAATTCAGCCGGTCAGTCGGTGAATTTTGGCTATAATGGGAGCCACCAAATCACGTCCGTCATGAATGCGCTCAATCAAGTTGACGTTGGGGTTTTCGTGATGAAAACCTCGACGT
>CAYPTV010000305.1:2668-4395 GCA_964413505.1 uncultured Bifidobacteriaceae bacterium
CTTTCAATCTTACCGGCGTTCAATTGCCCGGCGGCCAGAGCGTGGGCTTGAGTTACGGCAGCAGTGATTACGGCCGGTTGCAGACGATTTCGTGGTCCCCCAGCGGGCGCTCGTTCACCATCAACAGCTACAGCAATGGCCTGCCAGCCAGCGTGACGGATGATCGCGGCCTGACGGTGTCCCAAACATGGGATGGATTGAACCGCCTGACGGGTGAAGGATTCCCCGACGGCACGCTCATTTCAAACATCTACACCCGGCTCGATCTCACCGCCACGAAAGACCGTCTTGGGAACTGGACTTCATACAGCTTTGATGGATTGCGGCATTTAACGACCGTCACCAACGCCAACAGCGCTGTGACAAGCTACAGTTGGTGCGGTTGCGGCTCACTGGATCAAATCATTGACGCCACATTGACAAACTATACAACGTTTAATTATGATAATCAGGGAAATCTCACAAACATCGAATTCCCCGATTACAGCAGCCTGACGTATCAATTCGATCTGGCCGGGCGGATGACCAACGCCTTTGACGGCGCGAACCGAACCTTGCGGTTGGCCTATAACAATCAGGGTTTGCCGACCAACATCGCGGGTGCTTACGGGACTTTGCAGTCCGCCATCTATGATTCTTTGAACCGCCCCATCAGCGTCACCGACGCCAACGGCGTGACGATCACCAACACTTATGACGCGCTCAATGAATTGCTGACGCGGAAGTGGCCGGACGGAATCGGCGAAGGGTTTGGCTATTCGGCTGCGGGAATGATCGCCTACACGAACCGGGACGGCAAGGCGACGCACTATGTTCTGGACACCGCCGGACGCATCACCGCCGTGACGAACGCCAATCTGGAGGCCATTCAAGTTGCCTACGATTCACTGGACAACGTGACGAGTTTGATAGACGGGCTGAATCACACCAACACCTGGCAATACAACCAATACGGCTGGCTGACGAACAAGGTGGACGGACTCAATCGAAATGCCTTCCGTTTTGCCTACAACGCGAACGGCTGGGTGACGAACCGCTGGACGCCGCAAAATGGCAACGCGGGCTACGGGTATGACAATGTCGGAAACCTCACGTCCATCGCCTATCCGTCATCCTCCATCACTTATGTTTACAATGTGCTCAACCAGTTGACGAGCATGGCGGACGCGGTCGGCACGACCACTTTCAGTTACACACCCGCCGGACAACTGGCCAGCGAGAAAGGTCCGTGGACGAACAACACTGTGTCTTACACTTATGTGCAAGGTTTGCGGACGGCATTGAATTTGACCCAGCCGAGCGGTTCATGGTCGCAGACCTACGGCTTTGATTCGGCGTGGCGCATGACCAACATTGTTTCCCCGGCGGGCGCGTTTGGCTACAGCTACAATGTCCAGCCGGAATCTTCGTTAATTTCAGAAATCAGCCTGCCGAATGAAGCCTACATCACGAACAGTTTTGACAGCCTGGCGAGATTGAAGCAGACATCGCTGAACAATTACTATAAATGGGGACATACGCTCGACGGTTATTCTTATGGATTCGATGCGCTTGGTTTGGCCACCAACATCACCCGCAACCTTGGGCTGACAAGTTCGAGCGTGACCGTGGGATTTGACAATATCGGCCAGATCACTTCATGGATGGCAAAAGAAACGAATGGAACGCCGAGGCTTGATGAGCAGCTTGGTTTCGCTCGTGTCCTTGTCGGTGAACTTCGTCGTGCC
>CAYPTV010000306.1:0-4390 GCA_964413505.1 uncultured Bifidobacteriaceae bacterium
TGTTCGCCCTGCCGGACATCGGCCAGCACCTCACGTTCAAAGGCGGCACTTCGCTCTCAAAAGCCTGGGGACTGATCCGGCGTTTTTCCGAGGACATTGACCTGGTGGTGGACAAGGAAGCCCTCGGCTTTGGTGGTGACGCCGCACCCGAAAAAGCACCGAGCAAAAAGAAACGTCGCGACCGCTTGGAAGCTCTGATGGAAGCCAGCCGGAAATGGGTTCAAGAAAAGCTACAGCCCGCGCTGGCCGTCCGGCTTCATGCCGCGCTCGGTGAATCCGGCTGGAAGCTTGAAGTTGATCCCGACATGGCCGATGGCCAATGCCTGTTGTTTCACTACCCGTCGGCGTTTCCGCCGGGAACTGCCGGCTACGTTCGCCCGGTTGTAAAGATCGAGCTGGGTGCTCGCTCGGATGATTGGCCGCATGAGCTGAAAACCATTCAGCCTTACGTCGCGGAACTTTTTCCAGTTCTTGTGCCCGATGCCGGATTCTCCGCGCGCGTCATCGCGGCGGAACGCACCTTCTGGGAAAAAGCCTGCCTGCTGCACGAGGAAACTTTCCGTCCGGCGGACAAACCCCGGAAACTCCGCATGGCCCGCCATTACTACGATCTCTGGTGTCTGCTGTGTGCCGGAGTGGGCGGGCGCGCCTTGGCCAACCAACCTTTGTTCCAACGCGTCGCGGAGCATCGCGAAATTTTCTTCCGCCACACCTGGGTGGATTACACCACCCACCGTCCGGGCACATTCCGGCTGCTGCCGCCGGAACAGCACCTCGCCAACTGGCGGGCCGACTACGAGCAAATGCTCGGACCGATGTTCTTCGGTGAAGTCCCGACCTTCGATGAAATTCTCAAAGTCGTCGGCAAGTTCGAGCGCGAATTCAACGCCACCGCATGACCACCGCGCAGCCAAAACTGGAAAAGCTCAAGCCCAATAGAAATTGGGCAAGGCTGCCGCTGTTCAATCGCAAGAACTGGACGCGACTATGGTTTCGCAATGGGGGGATGAAATGAGTCTTCTCGCCAAACTCCCGCACTGGTTTGAATCCAAGCCGCTCGTGCTGCTTAGGTTCAACGATGGCTTTTGGTCGGATGTGTCTGCCACAAAGCATGGACTCGGTCGGTTTACCGTCGTGAGAAATCACGAGGCTTTCAGCGAGCTGAAGCTTCCGTCGCTTTGTTTGGCCGAAATGCCTGTCGAAAAGACCCACAAATTCTTTGTGGGTGTGGTGAAATCCAAAGCTGCGGTCGGGACGTTCGCTTCCCGGGTTACGGTGCTAAAGTTACAGGCACTGAATCTTTCCACTTTCGAACAACTCACGAGCGCATTGGATGGACAGATTTTTCAAACCCTGCTCAAAGACAGGCTGACATCGAAGCGATTTGCCACCGTCCTCAGTCCAAAGGTTAGCGTGGCGATCATTGACGCACTCTCAAAAGACCCCGCCAATAGGAAAGCCATCGAGACTGCCGCCGCCCACGTCCCGAAATTGCGCCGAATCTCATCGGCAGAATGGGAGCAATTTGATGCCATCAAGACTGCAATGGCAGCGTTCGGCTTGAGCAAGTCTGACTCGCCGGTGAAAGTGGAAGTGCCGATAGATTCAGACTCGACATTGAACTATCTCGACAGCAACGAAAATCATTTGGATCACGTTGATTCGGCAGAGGGATTGGAATACGCACATGTGCTGGAGGATAACGTCATTGCCAAAGACGCGAGTGTAATTCCTGGTTTTGAGTTGATCGAGAAGCACATGACCGGCAAAGCCGTTTTCTCTAATCGCAATGAGCGGCTTGAGGTTTACACCGCCAACAAAGGGCCGCTCGAAATAATGCTCGGCGTTGACCTCATCTATATCAACGAATCAGTTGGAAACACCGTGATGGTGCAATACAAGATGCTGGAACGGCACGCTGATCCTGTCACAGGGTCGGGGGATTGGGGGTTTCGCCCAGACGAGCAGTTTGAACTGGAAGTAGCGCGCATGAAACTGCCGACGCTCAACGGAACGATTGAGGACTACCGGCTGCATCGCAGCCCGTTCTATTTCAAATTCGTGAAACGCAAAGGTGATGGTGAGTCCCATGCGTCATTCGTGGTTTCCCTCAACCATTTGCAGCACGTTTTGGATTCGCCAAAGAGCAAAGGGCCAAAAGGCGGCGTGCGCGTAAGTTTTGACAGCCTCGATGGTATTTACCTCCGGGAGACAGACCTGCTTGGGCTGATTCGTTCTGGATATATCGGCACGCACCGAATTGAAACCGAAGCGCTGAAGCCAATCATCCAAGCCGTCGCCGAGGGGAAACGGGCGTTGGTCTTGGCTTGGCAAAAGGCAATTAAAGAGGGAGACAAATAATGAATTCTCCAAGCTTGGATCGCAATCCAGCACAGGGCTGCATTACACAGGGAACGAAACAGCTGGTTGTTTTTGATACCAATGCATATCGGAACCTCACATTTGGATTAACAACCGACGAATCTCGTAAGATGGCCCGAAAGCTGGCCGATGCGGAACTGGCTTGCGGCACAAAAGCATTGGTCAACCCGTTCGTCATTTGGGAGCTTGTTGCTCATCTGGCCAACTCATGTGATCCAGCATACGAGAATTGCATGAACTCCGTCGTCGCTCTTGTGGAGCACACGCGGCTGCCGGCAGATCATTTGGGCGGAGTTTGCCGCGCTGCCGATGGCGAGACCGAGATTTGCCGCCAGTTGTTCAATCGAATTCCGCCAATCGCCGAGCAAAATTGTGCGAATCTCTGCAAGCTTGCGTCATACGTCTGGAGAGAAGCCCCAACCCTTTCAGACTCAAACGCGCTGACGAACTTCCAGGTGTTTAGTGCTGAAATGGATAAGAAGGAAGCAGCTTGGCTAAATCATATTGAGGCGCTCCTCATCGCGTTTCGGACTTTGGATGCATCTTGCACCACCCCTGAAGCGCAAAAAAATGAAATGAAGAAAAGGCGGGCACACATTAATGGTCCCGGCTTTATTCGTCAGACCGCGCTAGGGAAAGTCATAAGCTGCGCATGTCTTTTCAGTCTCACGCTTTCTGAAGTTGAACTAAAGACGGCGGGCGACCGCATGGAGATGATTTTTCCCACTTCACTAAAGCTGATGCAGAAGACGATTGCGGGTTGGTTCGATGCACCGGACATGGACCTGCGTAATCCAAACAGGAAACGCGGGAACTTCATCTGGGATACTGCGCTTTGCTTCGGGATTGGGGCGGATCATGCAGTTGGTGGTGCCAAAATCCTTTTCGTGACCGATGACGACGCCATTTCTAAGGCGGCGATACAGGCTGGATGCAGTGACCGTGTGATGAAGTTTAACGATTACCTCAAAGGTGTTCTTCCGCCTACGTCATGACCACCGACCTTCCATCCCTCGCCAAGCTCAAGCCCAATCCAAACTGGGCCAAGCTGCCGCTGTTCAATCGCAAGAACTGGACGCGTGTGCGGTTTGATGATGTGGTCGAGAATCTCAACGAGACGTGCGAGCCGGCTGAGGCCGGCTTGGAACGAGTCATCGCGATGGAGCATCTTCAGCCCGGCTCGCTGCACATCCGGGCGTGGGGTAATGTGGCGGACGGCACGACGTTCACGCGGCGCTGCCGGCCGGGGCAGGTGCTGTTCGGCAAACGCCGGGCGTATCAGCGCAAGGTGGCGGTGGCGGAGTTCGACGCGGTGGTGTCCGGCGACATTTATGTGCTCGCGCCCAAGGGCGACCGGCTGCTGCCGGAACTTCTGCCATTTCTCTGCCTCTCGGAGCGGTTTTTTCAGCACGCGGTCGGGACGTCCGCCGGTTCGCTCTCGCCGCGCACCAACTGGAGCAGTCTCGCCAGCTTTGAGTTCGACCTCCCGCCGCTCGACCAGCAGCGCCGCATCGCCGAAATCCTCTGGGCGGTGGATGAAGTCGAGCAAAAGCAACTGTCTGCGAGTGCCGCAACTAGCGCTTACTTAAATGCAACTGTCGAAGCAGAACTTGGAAAAATGTTTGAAGGGCCGTGTTTGAAACTCTTTGAACTCTGGCCTGAAAGTCCTGACAGCGGATGCTCTGCTCCGCCTACGACAAGTGAAACCGGACACTTCGTGCTATCACTAACGGCGCTTTCAGAACACGGCTACTTGGCTGGGAATTTGAAACCAGTCGAGCCAACCAATGCGATGCTTGCAGCGCGTTTGTCAAAAGGTGACTTTCTCATCTCGCGGTCAAACACGGCAGAGCTTGTCGGCCTTGTCGGAATTTTTGAAGAGGAACGGGACGATGTTTCATTTCCCGACACGATGATGCGGCTTCACGTTGACGAAAAGCGAGTGCTAAAACCATTTCTTGAAGTAGTGCTGTCATCAAACCGTGGCAGAAGGCACATGATGCGGTCT
>CAYPTV010000307.1:0-4360 GCA_964413505.1 uncultured Bifidobacteriaceae bacterium
GGCATTGATATTTCGCCCACCGCCTGCCGCGTCATGGCCAAACGCCTGCGCGATGTTTGCGGCTTGCCGGAAAGCGAACCGCTCTGGCGCGCCGGACGCGGCTTCGTCCCAAAGGGACAACCGGAAATTAGCCAGACACATCGTGTCTGGTGCATCGCCGATGAAATCAATGTCCTGAAGGGACATCGGAATCCGCCGGACATCTTCCATCGTCCCGCCGGGACGAATGATTTTATTCAACCAGCACCAGCCACTTCGTAGCTGGCTAATTTCCATCGTCGCTCCGCGACATTCCCACGGAGCCGGAGCATCGTCCGCAGTCCCCCTGAAAATCTACGCGTGTGATCGGCATTGATATTTCGCCCATGCCTGTGCGTCATGGCCAAACGCCTGCGCGACGTTTGCGCGTTGCCGGAAAGCGAACCGCTCTGGCGCGCCGGACGCGGCTTCGTCGTCCGCCCTTGATTTTGTAGGAGACGAGGTGACGAGGCTCAAATTAATTCGGAGTTCGGAATTTGAAATGTGCCTCCTCACGTCGGCTCCTACGATACGAAGCCGGGAAATCCCGCCCGACGGCAAATCTGCGGGATTATGCAGTTGACAAACTTTTGTGCCTTGAATCCGCAGATTTCACGGATGAACGCAGATTTTCTTGATTTTTATCCGCGTAATCCGCGTAATCTGCGGATAAAACAAATGCCCTGTTTGTGAAGTGCATAATCCCACAAATCTGTCCTAAATGGCTGGTTTTGAACGGACAAGACGCGTTCCGGCCCTGATTCTGCCTCCTAAAAACTGCCGACGACCACGTCGTGCTCATATAAATGCTCCTTTTGACGGGCGGCGACGGCGTCGTGCAATCCTCCAGGCTCCTTAAAACAGGCGACGACGGCGTCGTCCCCACCCAAAAACTCCATTTACAAGGTGACGACGGCGTCGTGCTCATATAAAAACTCCTTGAGGAGGACAGCCACGGCGTCCGGTCATCGCGTTGATCCTGCCGGCAGGGCAGCGCCCCCTTGCCTGCCATTTCATCCCCCTGAACTGGCGCAGGGCGACGAAGGGATCAATCCGCGCCAGAAGAAAATGCGCCCAGTGAACCGGCAGAGAGACCAAGGAAGCCGGAAGATTGAACAAGTGGATTGTCGGACAGGCCGGGGAAAGCCGGAAGATGGATTAAATGAGGGGCAGTGTCCTAATTTGCAATTTTTAGGAGCGCGGATTGTCCTCAATCCGCAGCGTGCCTCCCGGCGCATCGCGTTGAAATTATCCGGGCCGTCTCCAGTCTCGCCCCGCGCTGCGAGTTGGGACAACTCGCGCTCCGGTCAAATTAGGACACGCCCAAATGAGGCGGAAGATTGACCAGAAAAACCAAGGGGACGGCTGCGAAAGTTGTTTGAGTGTTTTTGACAATGGCGGTGTAATGACCTATGACTGTTTGTAACAATAATGGTATAAAATAAAAATATGAAGACATTCACTCGTTGGACCATTGGCGGGCCGGCCTTGGCCGCCGCTCTGTTCTTAATCCCTTCCGCAAGCCGCGCCGCCGACACCAATTCGGTTGCGTCCGCCAGGCCCGTGCCATATCCGCTCACAACCTGCATCATTTCCGGCGACAAGCTCGGCGGCGACATGGGCGATCCAATCGTGTTCAACTATCAGGACAAGACAAAAGGCATCAACCAGGAAATCAAATTTTGCTGTCCGATGTGCAAGCCGAAATTCCTGGCCAACCCGGACAAATACATGAAGACCATCACAGCCGCCGAGGCCAAGGACTCAAAAAATTGACAAGCGAAAGCCAAAATAGGGTTGGCGGCTTTTCGACGACGGTGAGAAATTCAAACCATGAAACTGGCATTGGCCATCATCTGCAGCTTCGTGCTGGCGGGAACACCGTTCCTGCCCGCGCAAACGCCGTCGGCGTGCGCCGGACAAATCCGCGCCTGCTGCCAGCATGGCGTCGTGATGCCCTGCTGCGCGGCAAAATCATCGCCTGATTCGCAACCCGCGCCGGCGGCTCCCGCACCTGCCGGCAGCCAGAGCCAGCTTTCGCTTCTTGCCCCCGCCGTTTTGATCTGGACTTTGCCGGCGACCCCGGCGGATTCAACCGTCTCAACTTCCACGCCGCCCCCGCTGGCGGCCGGCGCCCCGCTTTACGCGCGGGACTGCGCCCGGCTGATCTGATTTTCCCCTTTTCCCGCCCGCAGTGTGCCTTGAGCCGGCGCGCTTCGGATCTGTTCCCTTGCTCCACGGAATCATTGTGCCCGTGATTTGCCCCAGAAATTTTCCGCCGCGCACAACCGGCGGTGATTGAAACAAAAACGAAAGAGACATTTTATGAAAACGAAACTGATATTAATCGCTGCTCTGGCCGCCACGCTGGGCGGAGCCGCCGGATGGCTGGCACCGCATCAATTGGCGTCAACGAACGCCGCCGCCGGGGATCGCAAAATCCTCTACTACGCCTGCCCGATGCACCCGACCATCAAATACGACAAGCCCGGCGACTGCCCGATCTGCGGCATGAAGCTCCAGCCGGTCTATGCGGACGCAGCCGGCACGAACGCGCCCGCCGCAGCGCCGATGGGTTGCTGTTCAATGGCAACGAATCCTTAACGCGGGGTTTTATGAAAGCGAAAACCCTTCTGCTCGTCCTGTTCGTCGCCGCCGCGAGTGCGGCGGTGACGTGGTTCGCCGCGCGGCACCAGGCTGCGCCAGCGGCTGCCGTTTCCGCCGATGCCACGGGCCGCAAGATTCTTTATTACCAAAGCCCGATGCACCCGTGGATCAAGTCGGACAAGCCGGGCAAATGCCCGATTTGCGGCATGAACATGGTGCCGGTCTATGAAAGTGCGGAAGGCACCAACACCGGCTTCGGCCTCAAGCTGAACTCCGACAGCGTGAATGTCGCCAACGTCCAGACCACCACTGTTGAACGTCGTTCTCTGGTTCGCTCGTTGCGTGTCGCTGGCGCGATTCAAATAGTTGGGCCGACTTATTTCGTCTTCAACGCCTATGAACACGATCTCGAATGGCTCGATGCCGGCCAGACGGTTGAAGTCACCATTCCCGCGCTGCCGGGGAAAATTTACAAAGCCAAGATCGCGCACATTGACACGAGGTTTATCGATCCGAACCGTGCCGACCAGACGCACGGCATCCAGGTGCGCGCGCCGCTGTCGGAAAACCTGGCGCATATTGAAGGCGTCAAGCTCTGGCGTCCGTTCGATGGGTTTTACGCCGAGGGCCGAGTGCTGGTGAATTCGCCGGACGTGCTGGCCGTGCCACGCAACGCGGTGCTTCAACCCGGATCGCAGCCGGTCGTTTATGTGGACGAGGGAAAGGGCTATTACGAGCAACGCAAAGTGAAGCTGGGGCGCGTCGGCGATGAATTTGTCGAGGTCCTCGACGGTTTGCAGGAAGGCGACAAGGTCGTCACCTCCGGCGGGCTGTTGATTGACGCCGAGGCGCAGATTTCCCAAAGCGCACAAAATTAAACTGCCATGATCAATCGCATCATAGAATGGTCGTTGCGTAACCGCTTCCTGGTCTTTTGCGGCGTGGCGCTGCTCATCGGCTTCGGCGTCCGTGCCGTCTATCAAACGCCGGTGGATGCGATTCCCGACTTGAGCGAAAACCAGGTCGTTGTTTTCGCCGACTGGCCGGGGCGCAGCCCGCAGGAAGTCGAGGACCAGGTCACCTATCCGCTCTCGGTGAATTTGCAGGGGCTTGCCGGCGTGAAAACCGTCCGTGCCAACTCGATGTTCGGCTTCTCGCTCGTCACGATCATTTTCGACGACAAGATTGACAATTATTTCGCACGGTCACGCGTGCTGGAACGGCTGAATTATCTCGGCAGCACGATGCCTACCGGGGTCACACCGATGCTCGGCCCGGACGCGACCGGCCTCGGATGGGTTTACCAGTATTATCTCGACGTTGACCCGAAGCTCGCGCCGGACGGCGGCTATGACCTCGGCCGGTTGCGCGCGATCCAGGACTGGTTTGTGCGTTACCAACTCAACGCCGTTCCCGGCG
Organism: uncultured Bifidobacteriaceae bacterium; assembly: GCA_964413505.1. Lineage (GTDB taxonomy): Bacteria > Verrucomicrobiota > Verrucomicrobiia > Limisphaerales > UBA11358 > UBA11358. The sequence continues at coordinate 4,045 of CAYPTV010000307.1, forward strand.
TGGCGGAAGTCGCGAGCGTCGGCGGTTTTGTGCGGCAATACCAGATTGATGTCTCGTCGCTGCGGATGCGCGCGATGAATGTGACGCTGCAAATGGTCATGGACGCCGTGAAGCAGAGCAATCTGAACGTAGGCGGCAAGGTCATCGAGGAAAATGGGATGGAATTTGTCGTGCGCGGCGTCGGCCTTGTCAATTCCAATGCGGATTTGGAGAACATCGTCCTCACGCAGAGCAGCGGCACGGCGGTTTATCTGAAGGACGTGGCGACCGTGCAGGTCGGCGGCGATTTTCGGCGCGGCGCGCTCGACATCGGCGG
>CAYPTV010000308.1:0-4359 GCA_964413505.1 uncultured Bifidobacteriaceae bacterium
ATGGCCATCAGCACGCACTACGCATACGGATAATGACGCGCTTGTGACACGGATGGACGGCAACGATACCTTTGGAAAGATTACTCCAAATCAAGAGTGGAGCGGGTGAAGGGAATCGAACCCTCGTTTCAGGCTTGGGAAGCCCACGTTCTACCATTGAACCACACCCGCCTTCGCGAATTTTTTTACCACATTCCAGTGCCGCACGCAACCGGTTTAAGAGAAATTGGTAGTGTCCTCATTGCAATTTTTCGGAACGCGTGTTGTCTTAATCCGCAGCACGCCTCATGGCGAATCGCGCTGAAATCATCCGGGCGTCTCCGGTCTCGCCACGCGCTGCGAGTTGGGACAACTCATGCCCCGGTCAAATTAGGACACTATTTTCAAATTGTCGCGTCCAGATGACTGATGGCCTCACGCAGCTTGTTTTCAATCAATAAGCGTCTGTCTGGCGATTCGATTTTTTTGCCGTCTAGCTCGCACACGTAGAAGCTGTCAATCGCCGCACCGCGCTCGGTCACGATGCGCGCGCCGGCGATGTCCACCGCCATCTCCGCGAAAATCTGCGAAATCGTGTAAAGCAATCCAAGCCTGTCCTCCGTCTCGACCTCGATGAGTGTGCGGCTGTCGGAGATTTCATTGTCAAAACTGATTTGTGTCTCCATCTGTTCGCCAGCGTAGGGCTTGTAAAACGTCCGCGAAAGAATTTGCTTTTTGATGAGCGCATTCAGGTCAACCGGCTCGCCAACCAGGATTTTTTCCAGCAGCGCGGCAAACTTGTCATGCTGCTCGCGCGCGGCAAGGTTTCCGGTGCGGGCGTCATTGACAAAAATCGTGTCAATCACGATGCCGTCCCTCCGCGTGAAAATTTGCGCGCTCAAAATGTTCAGCCCGGCGGCGCTCAACGAGCCGGCTATCTTGCTGAACAACCCGGCGCGGTCCCATGTGCAGATTTTTACCAGGTTGTATCCGCGGTTGGGTTCGTCCAGCCACGCGGTCACGGGCGCCAGAGCGCGGTTGCTTTCAAGGACCAGACGGTGCATGAACCGGTGGGCCAGCTCGACATCACCGAGGATTTCCGACGCGGTGTGGATTTCAAAATAGCGGGCAGGCAGCGTCGCAAAATGCGCGTCCAGCTCCTCCTTGCTGATTTGTTTTGATGCGAGTTCGCGGACTTCCTGCATGAGCGACTCGCGCTGTTTCTGGCCGGCGCGTCGGAATTCCGTGCCGCCCGCCAGCAGCGGCATCGCGCGCGAATACAACTGCCAGAGCAGCGAATCCTTGAAACCATTCCACAACTTGTCGCTCGTGCCCTGCGAATCGGCGAAAGTCAGCAACGTCAACAGGTTCAAATTTTCCGGCGTCTGGATCTGCCGCGTGAAATTTTTTATCACCGCCGCGTCGTCAAGGTCGCGCCGTTGGGAAAGGCTCGCCATGAGCAGATGATTTTCAATGACGAGGCGAAGCGAGTTTGCCTCCGATTCATCCAAGTCGAGCCGTTTCGCCGCACGCATCGCCATTTCCGCGCTGGCCTGGGGATGCTTCCCCTTCTTATGGCTCGCGGATTTGCCTACATCGTGTAGAAGCAGCGCCAGATAAATCAGGCCGGGCCGCTCCAGGCTCTGAAACAGAGGCGCGTAGTTTTTATACGGCTGCTCCTTCGATTCCCAGATTTTATCGAGCTGTTCGATGCACACCAGCGTGTGCTCGTCGGCGGCGTATTGATGATAAAATTCGTGCTGCACCAGGCAGGTCAGCCGTCCGAACTCGGGAATGTATTTGCCGAGCAGGTTCACCTCGTGCATCGCCCGCAGGATCGGCGCAACCTCGCCGCGACGTTCCACAATGGTCAGGAAAGTTTCACGGACGTGCTCGTCGTTGAGAAATTCGCGGTCAACGAGCGAAATCTGGTTGCGGATCAATTGCGCAAGGTCGGGATGCAATTGCAAACGCCTCTGCTGCGCGTGCAGAAAGACGCGCATGAGACGCCTCGGCGAGTCGCGGAAAATGCGGTTGGACGCCGCATGGATTTCCCCGTTGATGAACTTGAATCCGTCCACGGGCTCGGGTTCGCGACGTTTCGGCAGGTATCTCCGCAGCGAAAGCCTCCCCGGCAGCGGCGGGACCAGCTTCATGCGCTGCTCCAGCGTGCGCGTGATGAGAAAAATATTCCGCGTGTGCGTGTAGAGGTCGCGCATGAATTTCTCGATGCGCTCGCTCGGCGAGCGGTCGCCATAACCCAGCGCAAGCGCGACGGCCGGCTGCAGGTTCTTTCCAAGCACGTCGAGCGCACGAATGACCTCGTAATGCAGCTCCGTCCGCACGCGCAGCAGAAAACTGTAGGCATCCTCAAGCTGCTTGCGCTCCGCCTTGCTCACGAACTCCTGCTGCTCCAGTTCCGCCAGCGACCGTGTGCGGTATTTGAAGAACGTCATCCACAAAAGGTTTTGAAAATCACGCAGGCCGCCGCAGCCGTTCTTGATGTTTGGCTCCTGCATGCAGGCCGAGTTGCCGTATTTCGTCCGCCGCGTGGCCTGGTCGTCCAGACGCAGGGCGATGTATTCGTCCTCGAAGCCGACGACGCATTTGGCGACAACCGTCTTTTGAAATTTTGCGAACAACGCCGCGTCGCCGATGATCAGGCGTGCCTCGATGAGCGATGTCTTGGACTGCATGTCCGTGTTCGCGACCTTCACGCAGTCCTCAAGGCTCCGCACCGCATGGCCCACTTTCAGGCCGACATCCCAGAGCGGATACAAAACGCCGTCAATCAATTTTGAGAGATACGGCAGCGGCTTGTTTGCGGCGATCTGGCCGTCGTGCAGGAACATGAAGTCAATGTCGCTGTGCGGGTTCAGTTCCGCGCGGCCGTAGCCGCCGATGGCCACGAGCGCGAGCGGCGGAAACTCCTTTTGCGCCTGCGATGAAAGGCCTGTCTTCGCCACTTCCCAAAGATGGCGCAGCAATGCATCGAGCATCTCCGCGCGCGCCGCGCAAATCTCGCGCCCGCCCGCGCCCGCGCGATGCTCCATCTTGAGCCGTTGCGTTTCCACCTTCAGAAACGTCTTGTAGCGCGCGAGCTGCTGCGCCGCATCGCCAACCGGCGGCAGCGGCAGCCGTTCCGCCGCAGCTTCCTGAATTTTTCGGATTAAATCGTCCATCGGGCGCGCATAAGTTGGGGAGAAAACATTTTGAAAGCAAGCCGCGTTGAAAATTTTCCGCCGCTCATGGTCTCTTCATCATGCTCATGCTCATCCTCCTCCTCATCGTCATGCTCACCGACCGGAAACGCGAGTTCGAGCATGACGATGAGGATGAGAAAAAGAAGGATGGTTTCGAAATCACAGCGAAACCTTGTTCCGCGTCCGGCGTTCAATAGACTCTTCAAACGATGTCTGTCCAAGCCGATCCCGATGCTGCGTTGATGCTGCGCGTCAAACGCGGAGACCGCGCGGCGTTTGCCGAACTGGTGGACAAATACAAGCAGCCCGTGATGAATTTCGTCTATCGTTCCCTGCGCGACGAGGCCGAGGCGGAGGACCTGGCGCAAAATGTCTTCCTGCAGGTCTTCAAATCCCGCGCCCGCTACGAACGCACCGCCAAATTTTCCACATGGCTTTTCACCATCGCGCGAAACCTTTGCCTCAACGAAATCCGCCGCCGCTCGCGCCATCCCGCCGAGTCGCTTGAGGAAACGCACGCCGAAAACGAAGACCAGCCGCAGCGGCAATATGAGGACAAAAAAAATTTCCTGCCCACGGAAAATGTTTTGCACGGTGAACTCGCAAAAAAAATCGAGGAGGCGCTGGCCGGACTGCCGGAGAACCAGCGCACCGCCATCCTGCTCTGCCGCCAGGACGAATTAAGCTACGAGGAAATCGCCGTGGTTCTGGGCTGCTCGCTTTCCGCAACCAAGTCCCTCATCCATCGTGGTCGCGAGACGCTCAAGGAAAAGCTCAAGCCATATCTGCAAACCGGCGAGTGGGGCGAATGACCGGGTAAGCCGGGCAGGACAATATCCGGTCAGCCACAGAAGAAATTCGGCGCGTTTTTAGTTCCACGCTGCGACACCTTTGGGCGCATTGATGGCCGGGCCAATGGGATAAACCATATGGGGTGAACACCCCATGGTAATCAGGCATTTTCTACAGGTATTTTCTCAAAATTGAAAATGAAAAGTCGTCCGGCCCGGACGGAACAAATTCTGCGCCCAAAAAACTGAACAATTATTGTCATACAAAAAGCAATATATGGTGAGCATAAAAATTACCGACCCAGTAGAAATGAAACCGTAACGAACAGGCGCAAACTATGAGAATGTTTTCTGGTTGTTTATTGATGTTGATGCTGGCGGCGGTG
>CAYPTV010000309.1:0-4328 GCA_964413505.1 uncultured Bifidobacteriaceae bacterium
ATAATCGGAGAATGCGACGTCCTATGGCGGTTAAAATCAACATTGGAACAAAGGCGTTGGGAGCGTTTGTTCCGGCTGTTTTATTTCAAGGCAGACCTGCTTCCCGACTCATTGAACGGCAAACGGCTTTGCAACGCGACGACGATGGGCGATAGTGAGCCATAGATGCTGACTGTCAAAGACACTTTGCGCGCGACCGTCCGCCTGGGTTTCGACGGGCGGGTGTTCAAGGCCTATCACGGCGCGAACGCCAGGGAGCGGTTTGAAAATGAAGTGCGGATTTTGAAATTTCTCGAATCGCGCGGCTGCAATTTCGTCCCCCGGCTGCTCGAAGCCGACGCAGGAAAAGTGAGCATTATCACGACGAACTGCGGCAGCCGCGTGGAAAAACTAGATGATCTGCGGCGAAAGGATCTATTCGACGAGCTGGAAGAATTCGGCGTGCGGCATGACGATCCCGACATCCGCAACGTGACCTACCGTTTTTCCGACGGACGCTTTTGTTTGATTGATTTCGAGTTCGCGACCATCCTTCCCGAAACCAAATCCGTCTTGTCGTGATCCTCGTCCACATAATCAAGCGAGGATGACGATGAGGACGAGGATGAAATACGATGATACACCAAAAGAAACCGCCTTCGTTGAAATGGTCCGGCTGGACGGACCGGGGCAGGGTTCGCACGAACAACGAGGATTCATTCCTGGGGCTGCAATTTGACGCGAAGGAAGTTTTCCGCCTAGGAAAATTCGGCGGTGCGTCGCTGGAAAAAATGGATTTCGCTTTCGCCGTGAGCGACGGCATGGGCGGCGCGCAGGCGGGGGAATTTGCCAGTAGCATCGCCCTGGAAAAAATCACGACGCTGCTGCCGCGCGCGTTCCAGCATTCGGCGCTTGGACTACAGCCGGGATTTTCCGACGTGCTGGCGGAATTGTTCGACCGGATTCATCGCGCACTCGCCTTCGTCGGCGGCAGCTACGAAGAGACGGAGGGGATGCAGACGACGTTGAGCCTGTGCTGGTTCACGCCAGGCTGGATGTATTTCGGACACATCGGCGACAGCCGGATTTATCGGCTGCCGAAGCGGAAAAAAACGATCCAGCAGATCACGCACGACGACACTTATGTGGGCTGGCTTCTTCGGAACGGAAAAATCAGCGCATACGAGGCGCGGACGCATCCGCGCCGCAATCTGTTGCAGAAGGCGCTCGGCGGGAGCAACCAATTTGTGGAGCCGCAGGTCGGCGCAGTCGCCTGCGAACGCGGCGACACTTTTTTGCTCTGCACGGACGGCCTGGTGGAGGGACTTTCCGACAGCCTGCTGGCCGAACTGCTGCGCGAATCCCAGTCATCAAGGGAGGTTTCCAACCCGGCGCAATCGCTGGTGGAAATTTCGGTGAAGAATTCAGGGCGCGACAACACCACGGCGCTGGTGGTGCAGGTGGTTTAATCTTCGTTCCTTCTCATCGTCGTCGTCCTTCTCATTTTTCATTTCGAGTATGATGATGACGATGAGAAGGAATTGAGGAATTGGAAAAAGAAAAACGGCGGGCAACTTGCGTTGCCCGCCGTGTGAATTTCAAGCGAACTTGATTTTAGCTGTGGTAGCCCTCTTCGCCGTGTTCAGCGAGGTCGAGGCCAGCCATTTCGACTTCCTCGGTCGGACGCAGGCCGACGAGTGCCTTGGTAACATAGGCGCAGAAGATTGTGCCCACGAGCACCAAGACGAGCGTCACGCCGACGGTCTTCAACTGTTCCATCAATTGCGGTTGGAACCAATTGTCGGTCACATACTTGCTAAGGTTGGTGGCCATGTTCGGATTTGCCGCATTACGAGCGAGCATGCCGGTCATGATCGCACCGGTCATGCCGCCGATACCGTGAACGCTCCACGCATCCAGCGCGTCATCCATGCCGAGCCAGCCCTTGACCTTGTAGCAGAAGAACCACGGGATGGTGCCAGCGGCGATACCAATCCACATTGCGCCGGAAGGCAACACATAACCGCAAGCCGGGGTGATGAGCACCAGGCCCGCCACCGCGCCGGAGCAGAAGCCGAGCACGCTCGGCTTGCCCTTGACAATCCACTCCCACATCGGCCACACGAATGAGCCGACCGCCGTGGCAAGGGTCGTGGTGGTGAAGGCGTTGGCCGAGATGATGTCACCGGCCACCGCGCTGCCGGAGTTGAATCCATACCAGCCGACCCAGAGCATGGAAGCGCCGATGTAAGTCAGCACGATGCTATGCGGCGGCATGGGTTCTTTCGGGAAGCCCAAACGTTTGCCGAGGATGATGCACAGGAACAAGCCAGTCCAGCCGGAGGTCATATGCACGACCGTGCCGCCTGCGAAATCAAGGCCGTGAATTTTGGCATTGGCGTTCCAGCAGCCGTTCATCATGCCATTGACGCCCCAGACCATGTGACCCTGGGTGTTATACACGAGCAGAATCCACAAGGTCATGAACACGAGTATGGCCTTGAACTTCATGCGTTCGGCAATCGAACCTACGATGAGCGCCGGAGTGATGATGGCGAACATCAACTGGAACATGGAATACACGTTTTCCGACACCCAATAAGAGTAGCCCGGATTCGGCGCGGAAGTGACGCCATTAAACATCCAGCAAACTTTGGGATTGCCGACGATTCCTTTTACCCAGTCACTGGTCATGCCCATCGGGCCGGTAGCAGTGCCATCGCCACCGAAGATCATCCCATAACTACAAATATACCAGAGTATCGTCGTCAAACCGGTGATCAGGAAGCATTGGGCAAGCACGGAGAGGACGTTCTTCTTGCGGACGAGACCGCCGTAGAACAGCGCCAGACCGGGCAATGTCATGAACAGCACCAGCGCCGTGCTGGCCAGCAACCAAGCGTTGTGACCTGCGCCGGGATAAGACACATAGTTGCCCTGGCTGTTTATCAGGTTGGTGTTAATGATGGATGCACCAAGCCCAAAATTCACCGTCCAATTGCCATTGGTGTCTTTGTAAGGCAGAGTCGGGTCGGTATTTGCGAAATACGCCTCGACCGATTCAAGACGCTGTTCGGATGTCGGCGCATTGGTGGTCCATGCGGCCACGGGAGCGTTCGTCGCAGCCGGCGCGTTTGTGGCCGTTTGCGCACAGGCGCTCAATGCGGTGATTCCAACTAGAGCGAGTGATAAAATGATTCTTTTCATGATTTTTATTTGAGTGGGGTTCAAGTTGTTTGGGTTGTTAAACAGCCGAATCGCCTTTCTCTTCGGTGCGGATGCGGATGGCAGTTTCCACGGGCGAGACGAAAACTTTTCCGTCGCCGATCTTGCCGGTCTTGGCGGCCTTGATGATCGCGCCAACGGCGGTGTCCACCTGGCCGTCCGCCACGACGATTTCAAGCTTGATCTTCGGCAGGAAGTCCACGGTGTATTCGCTGCCGCGGTAGATTTCGGTGTGGCCCTTCTGGCGGCCAAACCCCTTGACCTCGCTCACGGTCATGCCTTCGATGCCGAGTTCGCTGAGGGCGTCCTTCACTTCTTCGAGTTTGAATGGTTTGATGATTGCGTCAATTTTCTTCATAGTTGTTTCTTGTTGTTTGAGCTGCGCCTGTCCGGGCCAATCTTGCGCCCGGTTTCCCGGCGCAGTTCAATCCCCACCCGACACTCGCGAGCGGTGTATGGCCATGCAACCTGCATGGCCATGATTGGCCCGCTTGCCTTTAGCAATGGCGATGCCAACCGCGATAATCATCCGAAATAACTGAAATCTCCCTTTGTTCACAATGGTTTCAAGCGGAAGGAAAATAACCCCGCCATCCGTGAAAACCGTCTTTCTGTTCCCTTTTGCCCACGCGAAGAAATTTTCACCAGTTTTCAGTCGGCGGGATTTTGTGAATAACTTGCGAAGAAGTTTGAAAAGACGGCTGAAAGAAAAATGGTCGGAGCGACAGGATTCGAACCTGCGACTTCGTGGACCCAAACCACGCGCTCTAGCCAGGCTGAGCTACGCTCCGATTCGCACACATCATCCCATGATTTTTTGAAGATGCAATTCCAATGTGATTCTTTCGGTCGCGATTCAATGCTAGACGCAGGCACGCGTCGTGCTAAATTGCTCCCGTCATGTCAACGGAATCTCCGGCAGCGCAAAAAAAAATCAACCTCCGCCGCCCCGACATCATGGAAGCGGTGTCGGCGCAAGTGTTGTCGCATTATCGCAGCGAACTTGTCGAACGTATCCGCGCCGGCGGCGGCGTGCTTTCCGCCGACGGGCTGACGGTGAAGCTCGCGAAGGAATTCGGCTTCTGCTACGGCGTCGAGCGCGCGATTGACCTCGCCTACGCCGC
>CAYPTV010000310.1:0-4317 GCA_964413505.1 uncultured Bifidobacteriaceae bacterium
CGCGTGATGAAAAAGGCCGTCGCGTATCTGCAACCGTTTCTGGAAGCCGAAAAATCCGCCGGTGCGGCGAAGACGCAGGGGAAAATTCTTCTGGCGACCGTCAAAGGCGACGTTCACGACATCGGCAAGAACATCGTCGGCGTCGTATTGCGCTGCAACAATTACGAGATCATTGACCTCGGCGTCATGGTGCCGTGCGAAAAGATTTTGCAGACGGCGATTGACGAGAAGGTGGACATCATCGGCTTGAGCGGACTCATCACACCGTCGCTGGACGAGATGGTTCACGTCGCGCGCGAGATGGAGCGCAAGGGTCTGACGCTGCCGCTTCTCATCGGCGGCGCGACGACCAGCAAGGCGCACACGGCGGTGAAGATCGCGCCGAATTTCAACCAGCCGGTCGTCCACGTCCTCGACGCTTCGCGCGCCGTGCCGGTGGCGAGCAATCTGATCAGCGCGGAACACAAGCCGAAGTTCGCTGCGCAAATCCGCGAAGAATACGACCGCGTCCGTGCGACACACAGCAGCCAGACGGCGAAATTGTTATCGCTCGAAGCCGCGCGCAAGAATGCGCCGAAGCTGAAGTTTGATGATTTGGCGAAACCGGAATTTACCGGCGTCCGCGTTTTAACTTCAGACGTTGGTAGGGCGGGCAGTCCTCTGCCCGCCGAATGGCGCGCACGGAGTGACGTGCCCTATTCAGTTTCACTCTCCGAACTCGTGCCGTTCATTGACTGGTCGCCGTTCTTTCACACCTGGGAATTGCGCGGCGTTTATCCGAAAATTCTCCAGCATGAAAAACACGGCGAAGAGGCCCGTAAGCTTTTTTCGGATGCGCAGAAACTGCTTGAAGAAATCGTCGGCAAAAAATTAATCCAACCAAAAGTAGTTTATGGTTTCTTCCCGGCCAATCGCATCGGCGACGACGTGGAACTTTACACCGACGAATCGCGCTCGAAGGTTTTGACGACGTTCCATTTTCTGCGCCAGCAAATCGAAAAGGGTGACGGCACGCCGAATTTTTGCCTCGCAGATTTCATCGCGCCAAAAGGTTCGCCGGATTTCATCGGCGGTTTTGCCGTCACGAGCGGACACAACCTGAAAGATCTTGTCGAGAAATTCAAGGCCGACCATGACGATTATAACGCCATCATGGCCGAGGCGCTGGCCGACCGGCTTGCCGAAGCGTTTGCGGAGTTTTTACACAAGCGCGTCCGCGAAGAATGGGGCTTCGGCAAAGTTGAAAATTTGAAGCCCGAGGATTTGATCGAGGAAAAATATCGCGGCATCCGTCCGGCGGCGGGTTATCCAGCTTGTCCTGATCACACGGAAAAAGGAATTCTTTGGAAGTTGCTCGACGTGGATAATAAAGCGGGCATCAAGCTGACGGAAAGTTTTGCGATGTGGCCGGGCAGTTCGGTGAGTGGACTTTATTTCGCGCATCCCGATTCAAAATATTTCGCCGTCGGCAAACTGGGCCGCGACCAGTTGCTGGATTATCATTTGCGAAAAGGAATGACGTTGCAGGAAGTCGAGCGCTGGCTCGGCCCGTGGTTGAATTACGATCCGGCGAAAACAGAAAAAGTTTCCTGCGCCTGCGGCATTTCGCATTGACCGCAAACCGCGGATCGAATTTTCTTTATCCACCCGCGCCGAAACGGAACACTCAATTCAATGCCGGAAACCAAACGCCCCTGGAATTTCAGCCGGACTGAACGCCTCTGGCTGGCGCTCGCACTTTGCGTGCTGGTCATTTTTGGAATCTATCTGGAGCGGCGCACGGCGCTCCGGCGGATTCCGATGACGGATTTGGGCGTCTTTGCCGTGGCTTCCGAAGCGGTCTGGAGCGGACAAAATCCTTATCTGATCACCGACTGGCATGGCTGGCATTATCAATATCCGCCGACGCTGGCAATTTTGTTCCTGCCGCTTGCCGAACCTGTTCCGAAAGGACTGCCCGTGCTTCAACCCGGCGAACAATACACGGAATCCAACACGCCGTGGGGCTACGAAATCAGTGGGCATCCCGGCTACGGTCACGGCAGTTATTATTATGGAGTGAAAGATCAGAACCGGCGCTTCGTTTGGATCACTGCGGCCTGGTATTTGTTGGGCGTCGCGTTCGTGATTTTTTCCGCACACGCGCTGGCGTGCGCACTGGAAGGCGTGAATTTCAAATCGCCGCCACCCTTGGAAAATTTTGCGCGACGACGCTGGTGGAAACTGCGCCTGCTGCCGTTGCTCGTGTGCGTCGGTTCGCTGGGCCGGGATTTGTCGCGCGGGCAAGTGGACGTGCTGATGCTGGCGGCAATTGCCGCTGGAATTTATCTGGCGGCAAATCAACGCGGCTTCAAAGCCGGCCTTTGCCTTGCATTTCCGGCCACGGTAAAAATGTGCCCACCGTTTCTGCTGCTCTATCCGTTCTGGCGGCGGCAATGGCGGATGGCGGCGGCCGTTGTCATTGGCCTCGTTTTCTTTTTGTTGATTCTTCCCGGAATCACTCTGGGACCGGCGCGAACCATTGAACTGTATCAAGTTTGGATTCAAGTTCTCGCGAAACCGGCTCTCGGTCACGGCAGCGACACCTCTCGTCTGAATGAATTGACGGGCATGACCAGCACGGACAATCAATCCCTGTTGGCGGCCGTCCACAACTGGCGTTATTTCTCCCTGCCGCGAAGCGAACGTCCGCAGGAAGCCGCGCCATGGGAACGCAGCCTGGTTTATGTCATCGGCGCGGCGATGCTGGCGGGAATTTTTTTTGCGGCTGGATTTCGGCGGCAGGATTCGCGACGGGACATGGTTATTTTCGCCGGCCTTTTGATCGGCCTCGCGTTCGTCGTCAGTCCCATCGTCCACAATTTTTATCATCTGCTGATGCTGCCGCTGGTCGCGGCGTTGCTTGACAAAGGGCTGGCGCAAAAGCCCGGGGGCGCGGCGGATTGGAAATTGATTTTGCCGGTGTCTGTTTTCATGCTGGTTGATTTGATGGCATTGATGCCAAACATCAGCCCGACGCTGAAGGATTTGGGCGCGCCGCTGTTGAGCCTGATTTTACTGATGGGCGCCGGGGCGATGGTTTTGATAAAAGTGCGTGTTTGAAAAATTGGAATCTGGCTTTTCTTCCTCATCCCCATGCTCATCCTCATCGTCAGTTTGGCAGGTTTTATTGAAGATGAGGATGAGGATGACGACGAGGATGATTCCATTCCGGTGAATTTTAAGACAGGCTCAATGGCACACAAAATCCGCCAGCCGTTTAGTCACCGGCCTTCGCGCTGAAAACGATTTGGCGTGCCGAAGGCGGAAGATGAATCGCGAAGAAATGTAAATTCGCTGCGCCGCCAGTTTTCATTTTCGCCGGGATGAACGACAAGAATTCCGTTTGGTTTTTTCAAGCACGCCGCGAAACCCGGAAAATACTCCGGGTAACGGCGGTAATTTTTGAAATCATAAATCCCGGCAAACCCGTCATTTGTCGGAACGCCCGCCGCGCGCAAATCTTTGCGCATCTTCGCGCCAAAATTTCCGATGAAGGCGGCCTTGAGCCAGGGCAGGTTGTTTTGACGGAGATTTTTGAGCGGCTCGTGTGTGTTGCGGACGTAAGGCCGGTTTTCCGCAGGCAGGCTTGAAACAAATCCAATCAAACCTTCCCTGACGCCCGGCAGTTGATGCGCGTGCAGGTGGCCGTCAATGTAGTCCGGCGGCCTGCCGCATTTTTTAAGAAACAATTCATATTGCGCGGAAAGTTCCGAACGAATTTGTTTTGCCCGGATTTGACCCAGAAGCGATTGCCGGAAAATGGTTCCAAAAGACGGGAGCGGTTTTTTATTTTCCAAAGCCGCCAGGTTTTCATCCGCGATGCAGAAATGAAGCCCGATGTCCACGCCGGCTTCAAATTCGAGCAACGGTTTCAACACGTCGCCCGTGCATCGCCCAAGCGCCACCATGCAGGAGACGGCGCTCAACCGCCGCGCCGCGCAAAGCTCCAAAATGGCCCGGTCAATGTCGTCGCCCATTCCATAATCGTCCGCGCAAATAATCATCTTTCCACCTTGTTGAATTATTTTCCCAATTTGTCAAGCGTCTTGCGCGGCGGGCAGAAAAAAAATGCTGCGGCAGGCGTTGAAAAATACAGAAAAATCATCCGCCCTCCGTTCGCCGGAGGCATCCAAGCGCGAAATTCCGTCTGGGAGGTCCTTAAGCCAGGCATTTCTTGCCGGGTGAGGGTCATTTTGATGAACGACAGGGTTAATTCCGTCACGGACTGGGTTAATTCGATGACAGTCAGGGTTAATTCCGTCGCGGATTGGGTTA
>CAYPTV010000311.1:0-4293 GCA_964413505.1 uncultured Bifidobacteriaceae bacterium
CCGCGCGCTGGAATTTTACGACCGCATCAAAAATTCCGAGATGGGCGCCGGCGACGCCTCGCTCTCGCAGGCCATCGCCAGCACGATTGTCCGCCGGTTCGACCATCAGATCGCGGAATTGAACCCCTTCGGCGCGGAGCACGCGGACGAAGTGGCGCGGCTCCAGGCGGAAAAACTGGATTTCCAGGTCGCCGAATGCCAGAAGCGCGTCGAAAAATTCCCGACCGACCTGGCGATCCGCTTTGAAATGGGCGCGCTTTATTTTCAGGCCGGAAAAATCGGCGAGGCCATCTCCGAATTGCAGAAGGCGCAGGGCAACCCGCACAAGCGGCTCGCCGCGATGAGCCTGCTCGCGCAATGTTTCGCCAAGCGCAAGATGTTCGACCTCGCCGCGCGCACGCTGCAAAACGCCATCAAGGAGAAGGTCGTCTTTGACGACGAGAAAAAGGATTTGATCTACAACCTCGGCTGCGTGTTCGAGGCGATGGGCAAAAAGGAGGACGCCGTGGAGCAGTTCAAAATCATCTACGAAACGGACATCGGCTATCGCGATGTCGCCGCCAAGGTGGATGCGTTTTATGCCGGGCAGTAGAAAAAACCTGTTCCGGCGGCTCTTCACCTTTATGGCAATTGCGCCGCTGCTTTCACATTCTCTCGAGGCGCGCGAGGATGTGATCTTGCTGCACGGCCTTTGCCGCACAAGCCGCTCGATGGCCGCGATGGAACGCGCGCTGACGCAGGCCGGCTACACGGTCCACAATATAAATTATCCATCGCGCTCCGAATCCGTCGAACGCCTCGGCGAAGATGTCGTCGGCAGGGCGGTGGCGGACTGCGAACGCGACGGCGCGGTGAAAATCAATTTCGTAACGCATTCGCTCGGCGGAATTCTCGTGCGCAGCTATCTGGCGCATCATTCCGTGCCGGCGCTTGGCCGCGTGGTGATGCTCGGCCCGCCGAACGGCGGCAGCGAAGTCGTGGACAAATTCGGCGGCTGGTGGCTCTTCAAAAAAATCAACGGTCCTGCCGGAAGCGAGCTCGGAACCGGCAGGGATTCCACGCCGAACAAGCTTGGCCCGGCGAATTTCTGCGCCGGCATCATCGCGGGAAATTGGACGATCAACTGGATCAACAGCCTTGTCATTCCCGGCAGCGACGACGGAAAAGTTTCCGTCGAGAGAACCAGGCTCGCGGGAATGGCCGACCACATTGTCATTCCGTCGGCGCATCCGTTCCTCATGCGGAACCGCACAGCCATCCGGCAGACGATTTATTTTCTGCGCAACGGGAAATTTGACCGCGCGGCGGGCTGAATGATTTTTTGGTGGGGCGAGCGTCCTCGCGAGCCGGTTCGACAGCAGCCTCGCCCCACCGGATTTGATACAACAACACCGGCTCCTTCACGGATTTCCCGGAGCCGCCGGAATCGTGGCGGGCTGGCGCGGAAATAAACCGTGGAGCGCGCTGCTGGACAAATTGTTTGACAGTGATAAAGTCGAAATTGTGAACTGGAAAACCCCTATGAAATACAAAATAATCATCTGCTTGAGTTTGCTGATAATCAACTCTGGTCTGTCATCGGTGTTTGCCAAAAACGCTCCGACTTCCGCCGAACAGTTGCGGAGCGAGGTTGAATCGGCGCTGAAGGCAAAGGACGCCAATGCCTTGATGGGGTTGTTTAACTGGCAAGGAGTGTCCGACAACTTTAAGACAATGATGGCCAAAATGGTTGCCGACATGCCAAATCATGAATGGACTGCCGTGAAGCTGGCTCCTTTGCCTGCCGATTTTCAAGCAACTAACGAGTTGAATGGCATTCGTTACAGACCCAGCGTAGAAGTCGCCGGCTGGATTGTCGTGGAGTTCACACCTAAAGGGAACGCCACGCAACTTATCTATGGCAAAAGTGGCGATGCCTATTATCTTTCCTGCAATGTGGAGGAAAAGATTCCAGGGCCGTTCACCAAGGCAAAAGCCTTGAGCATAATGGTGATGGGGACTGAGGATATGAAATCCATTTCCGGCTCCTGTATATTTGTTCAAAGTGGAAAAGAAATCAAACACACCATCAGCGAAAGAGGGACGAGTTTTCTTGGTGATTACATCAAGTCTTGCACCGTTCAAAAGACTGCTGACGACGGAGAGACAATGCAGCTAACAATCGAAGAGGATGGCAAACAGATTTTTGATTCCCAAGAAATCACCAATAAGGAGATTGTTTACGAAAAGAAATAACGAGCATTGGACGATTGCCGGAATGAATATTGTTGGACGCCGCCCTCACCTTCTGTGACGTGCAGCGGCTCGCAGGGCCGCGCTCCGAAATCAGGACGCTGCCAAATGGTTGCCCTCTGGAACGGGGCGGGAGATTTTGAAGAATCGAACGCTGGCGCATCGTTTGTCCGTTTGTTAGTTTGTGCGCGATGGATAGCAAACGCTTGGAATTAAAAGTCGGCCTGTTCGTTCTGATCGCGCTGACGCTGCTGGCCGTTGCGGTGATCCAGTTCAGCAAGGGCACGAGCCTGTTTCACGGGACGTATTCCCTGCGCCTGCACGCGGTCAACGTCGGCGGCCTCAAGCTGCGCGCGGACGTGCTGCTGGCGGGTGTCTCGGTCGGCAGCGTTTCGGCCATCAAGCTGGCCGACGACGGCAGGAGCGTGACGATCCAGTTGAGCATCTACAAAAACTTCAAGATTTACGGCGACGCGCGCTTTGTCATCGAACAGTCCGGCTTTCTGGGCGATGAATATGTTTCGGTGATTCCGACGGCAAATCAAAAACCTGAATTGCAAAACGACGCGGATGTGGACTGTCAGGAGCCGTTCAACTTGCAGGAGGTCGCGCGCTCGGCAGCCGGCTTCGTCCAGCGCATTGACGAGACGGCCAAAAAGCTGGACGACTCGGTGACGGATTTGCGCCGCGTGGTGTTGAACGAGCAGACGCTCACGAATTTTTCCGTGGCGGTCGGCAACCTGCGCACGTTCACCGAACAGGCGATGGGGACGATTGGCGACATCAACGCCATCATCGCCACGAACGGTTCGCAGGCCAGCCTCGCCGTGAGCAACGCCGTGGCATTTTCAGAGGAGCTCAACCGGCTCGCCGGTTCCGCCGATGTCTTGCTCGCGACGAACGGCACGGAGATTTCCGCCGCCGTGAAAAACATTGAATCTTCCACCGAAACCTTGACAAACTTGATGGCTGATTTGCAGTCGGGCAAGGGGCTTGCCGGAACGATGCTGCAAAATCAACAACTGTCAACCAACGTGCAGACCATCGCCAGCAACCTGTCCATCACGACAAGCAATTTGAACCGGCTCGGTTTGTGGGGCATCTTGTGGTCGCACAAACCGCCGGCCGCGAACGCCCCGGCAACATCAAACAAGCCATGACGCCTCTCTGGGCCATACGAATTTTATTTTTGAGCCTGTGCATCCTGGCCGGCTACGCCGTCAGCCAGAGCGAGCAATTTATCACCATTTCGCACAACGGAGTCTATGGGATGTTCATCGGCTTCGGCTTCGGGGGACTGCTGATTGCAGTGGATGAAATGCTGAAAAGCTTTTCGCTGCGCGCCTTTTCAGCCATCACGTTCGGGCTGCTGCTAGGCACCTGCGTCGCCATGCTCATTGACAAATCGGGACTGTTCGACACTGTCAGCCCCAACGCCGCCGACCTCCAGCAGCGCTGGCTCATCCGGCTCGGGCTGTTTTTGAGTTTCAGCTACATCGGCATCATCCTCGCCATGCGCAGCAACAAGGAGGATTTTTCGCTCATCATCCCGTATGTCCGGTTTTCGCCGCAGAACAAGCCGGACAATTTGCTCCTTCTCGACACGAGCGTCATCATTGACGGGCGCATCGCCGACCTGATCGAAGCGAAATTCATCGAGGGCCTCATCATCGTCCCGCGCTTCGTGCTCAAGGAGCTTCAGCAGGTTGCCGATTCAGGCGATCCCATCAAGCGCGCGCGCGGCCGGCGCGGCCTTGAAATGCTCAACCGCATCCAGCGCAACACCACCAACGAAGTCCGCATCCACGACGGCGATTTCCCCGAGGAAAAAGACGTGGACAACAAGCTCGTCCGCCTCGCGCGCAACCTGAACGCCCGGCTTTTCACCAACGACTACAATCTTTCGAAAATCGCCGAGCTGCAAAAGGTCAGTTACGTCAACATCCACGAAATCGCCAAGGCGCTCAAAGTCATCCTGCTGCCCGGCGAAATGTTGAATCTGAAAATCGCCCGCGAAGGCAAGGACAAGGGCCAGGGCATCGGCTATCTGCCCGACGGCAC
>CAYPTV010000312.1:0-777 GCA_964413505.1 uncultured Bifidobacteriaceae bacterium
ATAATGATGATGAAGGCCAAGCTGTATCTGGAAGTCATCAACGCGCCCGGCGGCGACCCTCTGAAGGCGGCGGAGGCGTTCCAGCAGATCAAGCGCGACATGCCTCAAACCCCGACCGGCCAAAGGGTGGACTCCATCCTTGAGGATTTGAAACGGCCAATCGAGGCGGAGAAGATCCGCAACACGCTCGTCGTGGGCGCAAAATTTCCCGACTTCAACGAAAAGGATTTGTCAGGCCGGTCGCTGTCCGTCGCCAATGACAAGGGCAGGGTGGTGCTGGTGGATTTCTGGGCGACGTGGTGTCCGGTTTGCCTCATCGAATTGCCCAACACGCTGGAGGTTTATGAAAAATATCACGGCAAGGGATTTGAAATCATCGGCGTGAGCCTGGATGAAGACCAGACGACGCTCGAAAACTTCATCAAGGACAAGGGGATGGCATGGCCGCAGTTTTTTGACGGGAAAAAATGGGACAACAAGCTGGCCATGAAATACGGCGTGGAAGCCGCGCCGACAACCTATCTGCTGGACGGCGACGGCAAAATCATCGCCGAAAATCTGCGCGGCCCGGCCTTGGAAGCCGCCGTGGCGTCGGCCCTTGCAAAAAAGTAGAAATCGGGCGCCTATGGCGGTTTGAATAAAACCGAGACCTCTGCAAAAGCCGCGCGAAGCGCGGTGTAGAGTCCGGCCTGTGGCTGGAAACATTGGAATTGATATGAATCAAGTCGAGGCGCAGCCTCGACGCTACACCTTTTGCAGAGGTCTCAAACTGTGGCC
>CAYPTV010000312.1:787-4280 GCA_964413505.1 uncultured Bifidobacteriaceae bacterium
ATGGCGGTTTGAATAAAACTGTGGCCGTGTTTTGCCAGCGCGCCTGAAAAGTTCCGCGAGGTTTTGGAGTGCGGCAGCCCCCTGCCGCTTTTCCCCGGCAGAACTGGCGATGCAATAGCGGCAGCGGGCTGCCGCACTCCAAGACGCTGGCGCGCCAGCCAATCAACCCACTCCAGCTTGTCGGGCGCAGCTTTATTGAAATCGCCCTAAATGCCGCCTCTTACTTCAACATCGCTTCAAGCGTCGGGTTCATCGCGTCCGCCCAGATCTGGTAGCCTTGCGCGTTCGGGTGCAGCAAATCCGGCATGATGCTGGTGGGCAGCGTGCCGTCGGCGTCCAGGAACTTCGCGCCGATGTCCAGGAACTTCACCATCTTCCCGTCGTCCAGCCTGGCGATGGCGGGATTGATTTCATTGATCTGCGCCTGCTGTTCCGGTCCGCCGTCGCCGCGCGGGAAAATGGCCAGCAACAGAATCTTGCTGTCCGGCAACCGCGTGCGGATGTCATTGACGACGGCGGTGACGCCTTCGATGACCTGTGCCGGCGTGTTGCGCGGAGTTTTCTTGTCACGCTCCTTGCCGGTGTTGTTCGTGCCGATCATCAGCACGACGACCTTGGGATGGATGCCGTCGAGTTCGCCGTTGTCCATGCGCCAGAGGACGTGCTGCGTGCGGTCGCCGCTGATGCCGAAGTTCGCCGCGTGCATCGGCGCATAATATTGGTTCCAGACATTCGAGCCGCGGCTGCGCCAGAAATCCGTGATGGAATCGCCCATGAACAGGACATCAATGCCGCCCTGTTTCGCCTGCGCGACAAAACCTTCATGCCGTTTGACCCAGCCTGGGTCGCGCGGGACGGGATTGGTGGCCGAGTTTGACACCGCCGCATTTGTGGTGGCGGCGGTGGTGGCCTGGGCGAACGATTCCGTTGTCGTTAGAAGAGCAGCCAGCGCGACGGCGAGCAAACAGGGCAGGGGAGATCGTTTCATGCGCCGAGAATATAAACTGGCGGATGCGAAGACAATTTTATTTTGAGCGCTTGTCAAGGCGCCCGTTTCTTTTTATATCAAACGCATGATGGTTACAAAATGGCGGGATTTAACATGGCTTGGATTGCTTGTTGCCGTGTCTTTTGCGCTTGCTTCATGCGGCAGGAAAAATTCTCCACCGGAGACCAGGCAATCCCGGCTGGCCTGGAATTTGAAAACCACCGTCGGAGCCTATCAGAACATTGGGAACACCGATCCCAAATGGGATGAGGCCGCCACGAATGCGCTCGCAGAATTCGCGGCATCCCGCGCTTACACGCTTTCGGCGGATGAGGACTGGACGACCATCATCCGCACCAATTGCGATGCGGCGGTTCAGGTCGGCTGCGACGATCCGCTGATCCGCTATTTGT
This sequence comes from uncultured Bifidobacteriaceae bacterium, assembly GCA_964413505.1. Classification (GTDB taxonomy): domain Bacteria; phylum Verrucomicrobiota; class Verrucomicrobiia; order Limisphaerales; family UBA11358; genus UBA11358. The sequence continues at coordinate 2,189 of CAYPTV010000312.1, forward strand.
ATATCCGTTTCTGCATGAGCCAGACCAACAGCCCGCAGGACTTTGCCGACGCATTTCGCAGCATGGCGGATGACATGCAGCACAGTTCTTATCCAAACATTCGGAAATTCTATGCGGCATTGCGCACCGCCGAACAGTTGAAGTTCGCCGCCGGGAACATCCGGGAAACTCCCCCTGAAGTTCATCAATATCGTCACCTGGCCGTCACGAATCTTATAAACGCCCTTGACGAAAAACAGATGCCGGCAGGCGAGGCATATGATGCCTGCCGCGACATGCTGGCCGCCCTCAAGCAGAACGAGTCCCAATACAAGGATTGTTACAGCAGAATTCAAAAATCATTCATACTGAAACGGCCCGACGAGTCCGATTCCTGGCTTTTGGAGGGGCTGGCGCAAATTGACCTGGCATGGTTTGCCCGTGGCAGCGGCTATGCCAACACGGTCACAGACGACCAATGGAAGGCATTCCGGGCAGACCTTGCCTCCGCCGCTGAATCCCTCAACAAAGCCTGGAAATTAAATCCAAAGGATCCGCGCATACCGATTGAAATGATGACAGTTGATTTGGGACAGGGACAGGGCCGCGACCAGATGGAATTGTGGTTTGGCCGGGCGATGGAACTGGATCCAAACAATTACGATGCCTGTTCTTCAAAACTTTATTACCTGGAACCCAAATGGTATGGCTCGGCCGCTGACATGCTGGATTTTGGCCGCGAATGTGTGGCAAGCCCGAATTGGGGCGGACGTGTCCCGCTCATCCTGGTTGACGCCCACTACAACATCTGCAACGAATATGCCGACCCGTCCGAACGCACCAATTACTGGAAACAACCTCAAGTCTGGGCCGACATCAAATCCGCCTACGACAAATTCTTCGAACTCAATCCTGAGGCCGTCGGCTATTATTACGCTTACGCATTGTATGCCTATCGCGCCGAACAATGGGATGTCTTCAACGGGTTGATCCAAAAACTGGAGCCGGTAAATTACGCCTACTTCGGCGGTCAGGATGAATTTAATAAAATGGTGCTGGCCGCAAAGGAAAATGCCGCCATGCCAGCAGCCGCGCCGCCTTGATAATTTCACGAACTCGCGCTCGAGTAACGGCTCAGCGAGAAGCGCCAGAACCATTCCGAAACCGCCATCCACACCACGCCCAGGCCCAGCAGCAGCAGCCACCACAGCGGAGATGTCAGCGTGTCCGCCAGCACGCGCACCGGCACGTTGGACACCAGCAGGATGGGCAGCGCGAACGTGAACACCGCCTTGAACGCCCCCTTGAACACCTCGTCCGGCATCCGCGCGATGTTGAACAGGTTGTAATAGCCCCACACGATGCCCTGCGCCCGCACCGTCCAGAAGCTGATCGAGCCGAGCATGAACATCAGCGAGTAATGGATCGTGATCCCCGCCACGCACAACGCCGTGAACCCCGCCAGTTGCCCCGCCGACGGATGCAGATGCAGTTTGGCCGCCGACAAGACCATCACGCACACCGCGAAGGCCGCGTTCACGAACGCGCCCAGGTCCACCTGCCGCGTGGAGACGATGAAGCGCGTGTTGACGGGCAGCGCCAGCAGGAAATCCATCTTGCCCGTGCGCACGAGTTCCGAGAGATTCGTGCAGTTCGTCAGGAAAAACGCCTGATAGACCTGCTGGATGAAATTGCTCGCGCCCACCAGCAGCACCATCTGCCATTTCGTCCACGAACCGATGGAATTGGTCTGCGAATAGATGACCGAGACAAAGGCCAGTTGCAACCCAAACCAGAGCAGCTCCACGACGATCCAGAGAATAAAATTGCCCTTGAACGACATCTCCCGCGCCACGGAATTCTTCCACAGCGCGGCGTAGATGGTGAAGTAGCGTTTAAGGTTCATTGCTTCCGGCATAAATTAACACGACACAAAATCGAGGCAACGTCAGACACCAGAGATTGTCACAAAAAATGGAATGCGCGCCGCTGCGCTGCTACGGGCCATTGGTATTCAAAAGCCGGAAGAAGGCGTTTCCCGCAGCGGAAATGATGATGACGCTTTTATTTGTGCCGTCGTTGGAAACGGCGAGGCTGTTCGTTGACCAGTTCG
>CAYPTV010000313.1:0-4275 GCA_964413505.1 uncultured Bifidobacteriaceae bacterium
GTCGCCGAGCGAAACCTCGATGTCGAACTGCGCGAGCGTCTGCTGCATGAGCCGTGCGTTGGACATCAACTCCTCCTTGGACTCGGTCGGCTTGACCGTCATGTCGGGGTGCTGGAGAAAATCCATTGGAGGCAGTTGATAGTTGCCGATCATCGGCGTCGAGGCGACGGTGATGGGCTTCGGCTTTCTGGGCCTCGGCTTTGCGGAGACGATGCCGGTAATTTTGATTTCCGGCTCGGCTTTTTCATCCGCAGGTTTTTCGGATTCATCCTTGTCGGCGGCGGTTTCATCGGCCTTTGTCTCGGCAGATTTAGCATCCTCGGGCTTTTCAGGAACTGTTTCGCCTGTTTTCCTGCCGAGAATTTCGTCCGTGGTCGCCGCGACGATTTCTTTTGCGGGAGCTGCTTCGACTTCAGCCGGCGCAACGGGTTCGTGAGCCTTGGTTTCGGGCAGGGTGGTTTTGCGGAAGCGCGGTGATTTGTTTTGCGGCACGCTCAAATCGCGCACGGTCGGTTCGGGCACGGGCTGCAAATCCGCGCCGAGTCCGCTCCGCGCGACTTCTTCCTGCAATTTTTGCGCCTGCTTTTCGAGTTCGCGGGCGCGGCGTTCCAGCGCGGCCTCGTCGCTGGTTTTTCCCGTTTCAATTTCGGCGGGATTTTTTCGGAGCAACGCGCGGATCCAACCGCCGAGCTTGAAATTCGTCAGGAACAGCAGGCTGATGAAACACAGCGCAAGATAAACGATCGTCGCGCCAATTGAACCAAACATCCAGAAGCCCCAGTCATCACCGAACAGTTTGAAATCAAACAGTGTCTTGCCGAGCAGCCCGCCCGCGCTGGGCACGTCAACATTTTCGCGCAAGGATTTGAACAGGCCGTCCATCCTGTCCAGCAGGCCGGACAGCGAAAAAATCAGGGCGATTGACCACAGACCAAACCAGCGCACCCGTTCGCGCAAATAGGAAAGAAAATTGCAGACATAGCCGATGCCGAACGCCGCAAGCAAAAACGGAAGGATGTAGGCGGCGATTCCGAAAATGAAAAAGAATGCGTAGGAGACGTCTGCGCCAAGCGAGCCGATCCAATTGTGCGTTTGATGATGCGCGCTGGTGCTGACGAACGACAGGTCGTAGCGGTCGAAGGAAAATTGCGCCACGAGCAGCAGCAGCGCGGCGGCCAGCAGCGCGATGCCGATGACGTCGTTGAGTCCATGATGCGAGTCCGGCGTCTTTCGTGACATGACGGCAGCGTAGCAACTTGGCGCGGCGGATTCAAAGTTGAAATTGAGACGGCCTTGACGTCGCGACAGTTCAGACTTGCAAAGTCGCGGTGAAAATTTAGAATGAAAATCCTCTTGGGTTGCGCGGTTAGCTCAGTGGTAGAGCACTACATTGACACTGTAGGGGTCGGAGGTTCAAACCCTCCATCGCGCACCATCCTTCGCTAAAGCCAAAACCAGAAGGGTGGCTTAAAAAAGATTAGCGCGGATGCTGTGTATTGTCGAACCCGCCTCCAAATTCGTCAGAGTCATTTACTGAAGGGGCGGCAACAAGTTCTAAAAATGCTTGGTATTCGCGTCCAGAAAGAATCGGGGAAAACAATTCGGGTGCAATAGTTTTAAGTCCTCCGGCCAATTGCAAAAAACGGACGGGATTCGGCGTTTCAATTTTTTTGACAGAAAAAAATTCAGGAAATGATTTTAGTAAAGAGTTTAATTTACGCATCCGCTCGAATCCTTTTTCCGAATAGCGAATGTTTATCCAATCTTTGGTCACGATATTTTGATCTTCAAGCCAACCTAACGCTGCCAACCGTCTAATCACCATATTCATGTCATCGTGGTCAAAACCATTCGCAGGATTTTCAACGTTCATATTTAGGATTGAGCCGACATTGCGGCTATTCTTTCGGGCGGATCTTTTTCCACAGCCAGCCGAGTGGATCGTAGAATTCATCCACGACACGTTCCTTAAGCGGAATGATCGCGTTGTCGGTGATGGTGATGTGTTCGGGACAAACTTTCGTGCAGCACTTGGTGATGTTGCAGAAGCCGATGCCTTGCGCCTGCTTGAGTTCCGGCAGACGATCTTCGGTGTCGAGCGGGTGCATTTCCAGCGCGGCGGTATAGACCAGGAAACGCGGGCCGATGAATTCTTCGTGCTTGTGATGGTCGCGCAAAACGTGGCAGACATCCTGGCACAGAAAACATTCGATGCACTTGCGGAATTCCTGCACGCGATCCACGTCTTCCTGCATCATGCGCCAGGTGCCGTCTTCGGCATCGGGTTTGCGCGGATTGAATTTTTTAATCTTGGTTTTGACCCGAAAGTTCCACGACACATCGGTCGCCAAATCGCGGATGCTCGGAAACGCGCGCATCGGCTCGATGGTGATGGGCTTGGTGATGTCGAGCGTGTCCATGCGCGTCATGCACATGAGCTTGGGCATGCCGTTGACTTCGGCGGAGCAGGAGCCGCATTTGCCCGCCTTGCAATTCCAGCGGACGGCCAGGTCGTTGGCCTGCTCCTTCTGGATTTTGTGGACGACATCAAGGACTACCAACCCTTCGGTGATTTCGGTGGTGTAATCCACGAACTTGCCGCCGCCGTTTTCATCCGTGCGCCAGATTTTGAAAGTGACTTGCTTGTTCATCGCGTGAAATTGGTTAATTCTTCATCTCCTCGATGACTTGTTTCAAATCTTCCCGGATCGCCGGAATCGGTTCGCGGCGCAATTTCATGGAACCGTCCGCCGCCTTGGAGATGACGGAATTATATTTCTGCGCTTCCGGATCCTTGTCCGGAAAATCTTCGCGAAAATGACCGCCACGGCTTTCCTTGCGGTCGAGCGCTGAAATCGTAATGGCCTCGGAAACGGTGAGCAGATGTTTCAAATCAATGGACGTATGCCAGCCGGGGTTGTATTCGAGGTGGCCTTGCACGGCGACTTTCGCGGCGCGCGTCTTGAGCTTCTGAATGCCGTCGAGCGCAAATTCCATTTCCTTCTGGAGGCGCACAATGCCGACGTTAGCCTGCATCATGTTCTGCAAATCGGCTTGCACATGATAGGGACCTTCGCTGCCGCTGCCGGCGGGATGTTCAAAAGGTTCGACCGCTTCTTTGTAAGCCGCCTCGACTTGCGCGTCGTTGATGGTGCCGGCGGAATTTTCCTTCGCGTATTTTGCGGCGAATTCGCCCGCGCGTTTGCCGAAGACGATGAGGTCGGAAAGCGAATTGCCGCCGAGACGATTCGCGCCGTGGAGTCCGGCGGCGCATTCGCCCGCCGCGAACAGGCCGGGCACATTTGTCGCCTGGGTGTCGCCGTTCACGCGGATGCCGCCCATTGCATAATGCGTCGTCGGACCAATCTCCATCGGCTCCTTGGTGATGTCGAGATTCGCGAGCTGCATGAACTGGTGATACATCGAAGGCAGCTTGCGTTTGATGTGCTCGGCGGAGTTTGGAATTTTTTCCTTGATCCAGGAAATGTCGAGAAACACGCCGCCGTGCGGACTGCCGCGGCCGACCTTCACTTCGCGGTTGATGCAGCGGGCGACGTGATCGCGCGTCAGCAACTCCGGCGGACGTTTCGCATTCTTGTCATTCTGCGTGTAGCGCCAGCCTTCTTCGGGATCCATCGAGGTCTGCGACTTGTAATTGTCCGGGATGTCGTCATACATGAAGCGCTTGCCGTCCTTGTTGCGCAACACGCCGCCCTCGCCGCGCACGCTTTCGGTCACGAGAATGCCCATGACGCTCGGCGGCCAGATCATGCCGGTCGGATGAAATTGGATGAACTCCATGTCGAGCAGTTCCGCGCCCGCGTGATACGCGAGCGAAACGCCGTCGCCGGTGCCTTCCCAGGAATTGCTCGTCACGCGATACGCACGGCCCAGTCCGCCGGTGCAAACCACCACGGCTTTCGCCTTGAAAATGCGGAAACGCCCGCGCTCGCGGTCATAACCAAACGCGCCGACCACGCGGTCGCCATCTTTCAACAGCGAGACGATGGTGTATTCCATGAACACCGTGATGCCCTGATGAATGCCGTGATCTTGGAGTGTGCGGATGAGTTCAAGGCCGGTGCGGTCGCCGACGTGTGCCAAGCGCGGATATCGATGGCCACCGAAATTGCGCTGCGAAATTTTTCCTTCCTTCGTGCGGTCAAAGACTGCGCCCCACGCTTCGAGTTCATGAACGCGCGCCGGCGCTTCCTTGGCGTGGAGTTCGGCCATGCGCCAGTTGTTGACGTATTGGCCGCCGCGCATCGTGTCGGC
>CAYPTV010000314.1:0-4251 GCA_964413505.1 uncultured Bifidobacteriaceae bacterium
GCAACGAGGACAACCTCGAAATCCTCCACAAAATCCGCGCGCGGACAAAAGTGCTCGTGTCGTTCGGCGACTGCGCCGTCACCGGCAACGTGCCGGCGATGCGCAATCCGTTTGGAATTGATAACGCGGAAAATGTCCTGCAACGCGCCTACATCGAAAACGCGCAAAACAATCCCGGCGTGCCGAAAGCCGACGGCATCGTGCCGCAACTGCTCAAAAAAGTCGTGCCGGTGCATGAGGCCGTTTATGTCGAATATTTTTTACCCGGCTGCCCGCCGCCGGCAGACCGCATCAAGGCATTGATGGTCCAGGTGCTCGAAGGCAAGACACCGAAGCTGGAAGGCACGCAATTGAAATTTGGTTGAGGTAGGGCGCGTCACTCCGTGCGCGCCGCCAGCGGGCGGAGGACTGCCCGCCCTACCAGTAAAAGATTTATGTCAAAACGCATCATCATTGATCCAGTGACCCGCATCGAGGGCCACGCCAAGATCAGCATTTATCTGGATGACGCCGGAAACGTCTCCGACGCGGAATTCCACGTCGTCGAGTTTCGCGGCTTTGAAAAATTCTGCGAAGGCCGGCCATATTCTGAAATGCCCGGCATCACCCAGCGCATCTGCGGCATCTGCCCGGTGAGCCACACGCTCGCCTCGGCCAAGGCCGGCGACGCGCTGATGGCCGTCAATATTCCGCCGGCCGCTGACAAACTGCGCCGCCTGATGAACCTCGGCCAGTTCATCCAAAGCCACGCGTTGAGTTTTTTTCATTTGAGCGCGCCGGACTTTTTGCTTGGCTGGGACACCGCACCGTCGCAGCGAAATGTTTTTGGTTTGATCGCCTCGAACAAGGATCTGGCTCGCGCCGGAATCCGCCTGCGCCAGTTCGGCCAGGAAATCATCGAGATTCTCGGCGACAAAAAAATCCATCCCGCCTGGGCCGTGCCCGGCGGCGTGCGCTCCGCGTTGAGCGAGGAAGGCCGCGCCAAAATCCGCGCCTGGCTGCCGGAGGCTTACGCCACCACCAAGGTCGCCTTCGACCTCTGGGAAAAGACGATGCAGACGCACCAGCGCGAGATTCAAATCTTCGGAAATTTCCCCTCGCTCTTCATGGGACTCGTCGCGGAAGACGGCACCTGGGAGCATCACGGCGGCAAGCTCCGTTTCACCGACAGCAGCGGCAGCATCATCGCCGACCGGCTCGACGAGCAGGATTATCTGGATTCCATCGGCGAATCCGTTCAGGGCGGGTCCTATCTCAAATCGCCGTATTACAAACCGCTTGGTTTCCCGGCGGGAATCTACCGCGTCGGCCCGCTGGCCCGGCTGAACGTCTGCCAGCAAATGGGCGTGCCCAAGGCGGACGCGGAATTGAAAAATTTCAAGAAGCTCGGCCACGGCGCGGTCACTTCCTCGTTCCTGTATCACTACGCGCGGCTCATCGAAATTCTCGCCTGCATCGAACTCGTCGAGCGCTACATGGACGACGCCGAGCTGTCGAGCGATTATCTCCGCGCCGACGCCGGCATCAACAACCTGCGCGGCGTGGGCGTGAGCGAAGCCCCGCGCGGCACGCTCTTCCACGACTACACCGTGGACCGCAACGGCCTGCTGCAAAAGGTCAACCTCATCGTCGCCACCGGCCAGAACAATCTGGCCATGAACCAGACCGTCGCGCAGATCGCAAGGCACTACGTCCGCGGAAATGAAATTCCCGAGCCGATGCTCAACCGCATCGAGCACGGCATCCGCTGCTACGACCCGTGCCTGAGCTGCTCCACGCACGCCGTCGGCCAGATGCCGCTGCACGTCCAGGTCATCGCGCCCGACGGCAAGGTGCTGGACGAAAAAATGCGCGCCTGAAGCCTGTGGCGGGGCGTCGCAGCCACGATAATTTGTCCACGGTTGGGTGGACAACAAATGCCGGCGGGGAAGTTTCTGGTTGGTTGCTTCTCCGCCGGCGACGTCGCGCCGGGCAATGGCCTTTGGAACATGGCGGTAGATGGAAAATCTCCTGGGGTTCCCGCAACCATCGGGGCAGTTCCCACAACGACTGGGAGATTTCTCCCAATGACCTGGAGATTTTCCGACGACGACGGGAACACTTCCGGCGTGAAAAGATGCACCCTCGACGTCGCCGGGGAGACCCCCGGCGGGAAAAGATGTGCCCCCGACGACTCCGGGGACGCCCCCGGTGACTCCGGGGACACCCCCGGTGACGATAGATGTATGAAAATCAACGATTTATGCAAATACGACCCAAAACGGCCAAAAACTGCCGTTTTTGATGACGGCGGGGAAAAGTTGCGGAGTGCGGGCGTCCTCGCCCGCAGCAAGGTGGACATTTCTGGCGACCACGAAAAAGGCAGATTCTTGACCTTACCACGTTGCTGCGCCCGGGGACGGGCGCGCTCCGGTGCCGGCAAAAAACAGGCTTGTCGCCGGGGCGGGCGGAGTTACAGTTGAACCAGCCATGAAAACGCTTTCTGCCAAGGCGAAAATCAGCGGATTCACGCTGGTTGAATTGTTGGTGGTGATTGCTGCGATTGTTATTTTAGCGGCCGTATTCCTTCCAGCCTTAGATGGCGGTCCTCACCGCGCATATAAAATCGTATGCTTAAACAACCTCAAACAAATTGACATTGGATTTTACATTTACGCAAACGACTACGGTGGCAAAGTTCCAATGCAAGTGTCAGTGATGAACGGCGGCACAATGGAATTCATATACAGCGACCATGTTTTTCCACATTTTCAAAAAGAGATAAAGCATTTGCGTGAGCCAAAAGAAGCTCAATCCCTGAAAGTATTAGTTTGCCCAACCGATAAAACCAGGCAAGCCGCCACCAACTACGAAGCCTTGAATGATTTGAACATCAGCTATTTTCTAAATGCGGATGATTTCAGCACAAATAATCCATCACATACAATTTTCGCTGGCGAACGGGATTTGGCTCTGAATCATCAACCGGTAAAAGCTGGCTTGCTGACAGTGACAACGAATGTTGACTTGAATTGGACAGGCGAACTTCATCCCAAAGGAGGAAATCTTGCGTTTTTAGATGGTCATGTGGAATGGAGTAAAATAGACACGCTAAATTCTTTGATTCAACTCCAGCCGCTTGCTACAAATCGTCTCTGCGTCCCGTAAAATTTATTTCTCCTCCACGCGCCGGATCCGCGCGCCGAGCTTCCGCAGTTTCGCGTCCATATTTTCGTAGCCGCATTTTCATGGCAGCGGGCGTTGCCGAATCTGGTCTCGCGTTAAAACAGTGAATTGGTGTTCCAATTTAATTCCGCCGTGACCCTGCAAGGCAAGCACGAGTTCCGCCGGTTCAACCGGCGTGGCCGGATCAAACCGCAAATAGACAATTCCCAACGGTGTGGCGAGCCGCCGTTTGAAAATTAGTTCGCCGTAATCGCGGTCAAAGGTGATGGATTCGTTGTTCGTCATGCGCCCGTTGCAGGACGATTTCATCTTCGAGGCCGGCAAGATTTTCAGCGGCATGGAGAACGTCGTGGCCTGCCTGCCGCAAAACCCGGACGCTGGCGACGGGAAAATTTTCGTTGGCCACAAAGCGCATGGCTCACCGTGCGGGCGCGGCGTAAAAAGATTCTTCTTCCAAACATTCCGCCGCGAAGGAGAAGCAGGCTTGCAGGGCTTCGGGAGTCAGGCGCGGATAATTTTCAAAGACTTGCTCGCGCGTCCAGCCGTTGGCGAGCAGGCGCAGGACAAAATCCACCGAGAGCCGCGTGCCTTTGATCACGGGCTTGCCGACCAGGATTTTCGGGTCGGTGTGAATGTATTCATGCCAGTCCAGCATGAAGCAAGTAAAACGCAGTTGCGCCCGGCTGTCAACGAGCGAAAAGTGTTTTGCAATCTGCAAAATTTATTTTTCCTCCACGCGCCGGATCCGCGCGCCGAGCTTCCGCAATTTCGCGTCCATCTTCTCGTAGCCGCGGTCCAGATGATAAATGCGGTTCACCTGCGTCGCGCCCTTCGCCGCCAGCCCGGCGATCACCAGCGCCGCGCTCGCGCGCAGATCGCTCGCCATCACCGGTGCGCCACTCAACGGCCTGCCGCCCTTCACAATCGCGCTCGGCCCCTCGATCTCGATCTCCGCGCCCAGCCGCGCCAGCTCGCTGACGTGCATGAAGCGCGATTCAAAAATCCGCTCGGTGATGATGCTGATGCCCGGCGCCAGCGCGAGCAGCGACATCATCTGCGCCTGCACGTCCGTCGGAAAACCGGAAT
>CAYPTV010000315.1:0-4250 GCA_964413505.1 uncultured Bifidobacteriaceae bacterium
GAATCGCTTGGCGGTCTTTTTCACGCAGGCTGGCGACAGCGGCGTCCAGCAACGGCGCGATTTTTGTCCAGACCTCGGTTTCCGATTCATTCAAAATTGATTGCATACACGCCTCCTCTTCACGACGATGACGCCGCGCTTCGCTCCTGATGAAATTATTGGCCGTCAGACGCGTGGCTTGAAACAGCCAGCTGCCCAGCGCCTTGTCATGCCGCAATTGCGCCGCCTTTTTCGCCAGGATGATGTAGACCGCCTGCGTGATTTCCTCCGCGTGATGCGGATTGCCCACCTGCCGCAGCGCGACGGAATAAACCAGATTGACGTGCCGTATCACCAGCGTGGCAAACGCCTCGTCGGAATTATTGTCCGCATATTGCCGCAGCAGCGCGCTGTCGTCCGTTGGTTGCATTCACCGATAAGTGTGCGCCGCCCGGCCAAAGCCGACAATTTATTTGCAATTTTTAATGATCCGAAATCTGGCGCAGCCGGCGCGCTGGCGCTTTTGCGAATTCACAGGAGCGGCCTTCAGCATTCAATTCTCGCCCCACTGATATTCGTAGCTATCCGGCGGATTGTAAAAGCACGGGTAGTCACCCAGGCTGTCGTCACAGAAAAATTTGATGTAGCTGGCATGGCCGTCCACGAAACCGCACACGTTCAGGGAATCATTGATCTCGTTCGGCCCCGGATCGGTCAACGATTCCGGTTTGTGCCAGGAATAGGCGAAGCAGGCCGGTTGATCCACCGCCATCACGGTCCGGACCGTGTTGCGGATGGAGCTGATTTTCCTGCCGGAAATTCCCGGATAATTTTGCCCGGTCACGGCGTTCGTCCGCAGATTCAGCCGGCTGAACCAGTAGCTCGAATAATCCGCCCACGGATCGTCGTGCATGCTGGCATGGATGAGCGGTGTATCGTGCGTGTTGAGATAATAAAACGTGTCGGCCGGGCAGGCGAAGAGCTTGTCCTGGGGCGAGGACTCCCCGGTCAGGCCGTCGTAGCTCTTGGTGAGTTCCTTGAAGAAACGCCATTGATAAGACCAGGGCATGCCGTTGGTGATGACGATGTCCGGCAGCGTGTCGTTGTGGTCGCCGGCATACAAATGGATGCCGATGCTGATCTGCCGCAAATTGCTGATGCAATCCGCCCGCTGCGCCGACGACTTGGCATGCGCCAACGCCGGCAGCAGCAACGCCGCCAGAATGGCGATGATGGCGATGACCACCAGCAGTTCAATCAGCGTGAACGCCGTGCTTTGCCTGTGAATGCGTGCTGGATTCATGGTTTTGATTCCAAGGTTTCGCAATTAAAAACTCACGCGCGAAAATGTCGCGTCGCAGGGCGAATCCCCCCAACCGTAAACTCGAAAGCCGATATAACCGTTGGTGAAGGTCGTGTCGTGCGCCCTCAAAACATTTGCCCCGTTCTTTTGAATTGAATGAGGAAAGCATGAAATCAGGAAAAGCCAGTTCCTTGTTTCCTGCCTTCCTTATTCAATAAACCAGCACCAGCACCGCCGCACCCTGCGCCGACTTCATTTAACTTGGTAGGACTGACCTGCGGGTCAGCCCAAATTAAAATGGGCGGCGCGGCAGCGACCGCCCTACCAGATCAATAAACGAGAACCAAGACGGCGGCATCTTGAGCGGATTTGACCACGTCAGAAAATTTCTCATCCACCGTGTTTGGCGCTTTGAGCTTATTAGCCACGTCTGGGACAGACTCCAGGAAACTCAACAGCAGGCTGCTCTTGACCGCGTAATTCACATTCTCCGGGAGCGAGCCGCTCATGGCCAATGCTGTTGAAGCATCCAGTTTTGCGGAAACGATGCCGATCACGTTGCCCCGCTCATCCACCAGCGCCCCGCCCGAATTGCCCGGCTGCACCGGCACGCTGATTTGAAAATAGCGCGGGTCATCCCCCGCGCCGGACAGCGACGCGATTTCCCCCTTGGCCAGCACGGGAAAATGCAGAATGAAGAAGGATGAATGAAGAATTATCGGCTGGCGTGAACCGGTTGCTGTTTTATTTCTTCATTCTTCATTCATACTTCTTCATTTGCTTTTGGAAACCAATCGTCGCCACCGTGCCGCCCAGATGCGCCGAGCGGCTCGCGGCAATGGGCTAAACTGCGAGATCCAAGGGCAAATCTGAAATGTCCCTCAATCGCTTTCCTTCCAACATAATCCGCATCATTTCTAATGAATCAGGCGAATCTATTTCGTGGACACTCTCAATTAACTCCGGCAATGCGAAATGATAAATCATGTCTATGTCACCTGTTCCAAGTGCGATTGATGCAAGTCGGCTGGGCAACGGTTCCGAAGTTACAACCACTATATGCGGTAAATGTCCTTTTCGGTTACGCATTAAATTCAAAGCTTCAGCTCTGGAATTTTGAACGCGGTCACTGCGGATTGTCCACTTGCAGGATATGCTCGCATGGATAATTGGTTTTCCACCGTTTGACTTGCGAAGGCTGGCGCGATTTGACGTTTTATCATCAACCAAAGCTTCGTGCCGATTTATTTCCTTATCATCTTCCAAATCACGAATGACAACAATGTCGGGGCAGATGAGATAATCCGAACCAATCACCGTTGCCAGTTCGGTATTCTCTTTGCACATCCGGGCGATTTCCGAGAGGTGGGAGTATTGTTCAAATCGTGCAATTCCAATCCGGTCACGTTGCGGCAGCCGCATGACCTGCCATTGGCCCGGACGCAAATGCCCCAGCTTGTTAAAGGTGGCAGTAATGAAATTACAGCACGCAGCTTCAAAATCATTCCCGGAAGTTTGACCGGCTACGCGAGCGGCGGTTACCGATTGGCCAAGCTTTGCAACCAAACGCCGTGCGATTTCAACGCTTGCCTTGTTGCCGCCATCTGCAATCGCAGGAATACCATCTTTGCTTGTTGTAAGTCCGCCTTTGAGTAATTCGGAATGAAACTTTGATCTCTCTTCGCGAAAATTACACACGTTTTTGTTTGGCATAAGCTTTGAGTTTGGTTGAGGCAGTTTACTTATTTGGAGTTTCTTTTTCCGATGTTTGATGGCCTTCGTTTCGTAGCTTGTTCGAGCAGTCGGTATCCAGCCGCTAATTCATTCCCATTGACCGACGCACGCTGGCGCAACAATGCTCGTCGTATTGCAAGACCAACAGCCTTTGCAACGAGAGGCGGAAACGCATTACCGACTTGTCGGTAAGCTATTGTTTTCTTTCCTGCAAATTTCCATTCGTCTGGAAAGCTTTGAATTCTGGCAACCATGCGAACTGTTAAGCGCGGCATCCCATTTTCTGGAAAATTTTCATCAGGAGCTTCGTCGGCTATCCCCATTCCATCTACATGAAGTTCGCGCCACTGTTTCTTTGCGCGAGTTGGGCCGAGGTCTGGCCCGCCATGTTTTTTTGAACCTCCAACAATCGTTGGAGCAATCGCCATTGCTTTGCCAGCCCAAGCTTCAGCCCCACTCCAACAATTCTCGCCCATCAAATCTACCAGAGTTTCTCCAACAGAACGAAAAGGCCCGGTGGGTTCAGGCCATTCAAAAAATTCTGTATCGCGTGGTTGGAGAGCAACGAGAATGAAACGCGGACGCAACTGCGGGACACCAAAATCAGTTGCTTGAAGAACTTTCCATTCTGGCTGGTATCCGAATTTAGAAAGTTTAGTCATTAAGGCATCCCGATAATCCTTAAACTTGGCTGAAGCCAGACCGGTAACATTTTCGAGAAGCACAGCGCGAGGACGAATCGTCTCAATAATTTTCAACGCAGCCGGGAACATATCACGCTCGTCATCGCCGCCGAGTTGCTTCCCGGCGATGCTGAAAGGTGGACACGGCACGCCACCTGCAATCAAATCAATGTCCGAATAATCTTGAGAACGAAAATTGCGAATGTCGTCTTCAATGACTTTCCAATGAGGGCGGTTTGTTCGGAGCGTGGTGCAATAGTGCGGCTCGTATTCGACCGCTGCGACGTGATGGAACCCGGCCATTTCCAAGCCGAGCGCTTGACCGCCGCCGCCAGCACATAATTCAATTGCGTCAAAACTCATGATTGTTCCACGATGCCGTGAGAATAATTGATTTCACCCGACAGGCAAGTCTGGTGCAAATTTGTTTAGAAATTCAAACGCCAATTGCCCCAAACGTCCAACGCAAAATGATTTTGGCACGGCGTTCGTCTCCACGGGCCAACCGGAAATGAGCCCGGAGCGCGCCCGTCCCCGGGCGCAGCAACGTT
>CAYPTV010000316.1:0-4243 GCA_964413505.1 uncultured Bifidobacteriaceae bacterium
TCGTCGTTTTGAACCCGTTGATCGTCAATTTGGGCGTTTTATTCGTGAATTCGGAAGCTCCATTCGATGAAAAAATGACTCCATTCGATGATTTGGGGACGCTGTTCGTGAAATTGAGGCAAAATCAGATGGCGAAGTCGGAGTATTCGGGCTTCACGGCCTCGGTGGGCGGGAAAAGCATTCCTGCGGCGACGGTGGCGTTGGTGCCCTGCTCGATGAGGATGAATGAGCCGGTGAGCCGGTTGGTGGTGTAGCTGTCGAAGACAACCGGCCTGGCGGTCTTGATGCGGACGATGCCGATGTCGTTGACGGCGAGGGCGGCCGGGGCGGGTTCGGGTTCGAGGGTGTCGAAATTGATGCGGCTTTCCAGTTGTGTGACGACGGCCTGGACGGTCTGCGTGGCGTGCTTGAGGAAATATTTTTTGCCGGCCTGCAACTGGCGGATGTGCATCCAGCAAATCCGGGCGTGAAGGTCGGCGCTGCGGCCGGGAAGGTTGTCCAGGCCGACAATCATGTCGCCGCGGCTGATGTCAATGTCGTGTGCGAGGCAGAGTGTGACGGACTGAGGGCAGAAGGCCTCGGGCAGCGAGCCGTCGTAGGTCCAGATTTCCTTGACGGTGGTCTTGATGCCGATGGGCAGGACGACGACTTCCTGGTTGGCGCGGATGATTCCGCTGGCGAGCTGGCCGCTCAGGCCACGGAAGTCGTGGAGCTGCTTGTCGGTGGGGTCGTTCGGGCGGTTGACCCATTGGACGGGGAAACGGAGCGCGCTGAGATTCCAGTCGCTGGCGATGTGGACGGTTTCGAGGTGGTTCAGCAGGGTGGGGCCTTCATACCACGGCGTTTTTTTGGAGGCGTCCACGACATTGTCGCCTTCGAGCGCGCTGATGGGGATGAATTTCACGTCGCGAAAGACGTCGAGCTTGGGCAGAAACGCTTCGATCTCGTCGCGGATCTCCTGGTAACGCTCCTCGCTCCAGTCCACCAAATCCATTTTGTTGACGGCAATGATGAGGTGCGGGATGCCGAGCAGGGCGGCGATGTAAGTGTGGCGGCGCGTCTGTTCGATGACGCCGGCGCGGGCGTCCACGAGGACGATGGAAAGGTTTGCGGTGCTGGCGCCGGTGACCATGTTGCGCGTGTATTGCACGTGTCCCGGCGTGTCGGCGACGATGAACTTGCGCTTCGGCGTGGCGAAGTAGCGGTAGGCGACGTCAATCGTGATGCCCTGCTCGCGTTCGGCGCGGAGGCCGTCGGTGAGGTTGGCCAGATTAATTGTGCCGCCGCCGGTGATGTCGGCGGAGCGTTCGAGCGCCTCGATCTGGTCTTCCATCAGGTTCTTGGAATCGTAGAGGAGCCTGCCGATGAGCGTGGACTTGCCGTCATCAACACTGCCGCAGGTGTTGAAGCGCAAGAGTTCGATTGGGTGCTGGGAGTGGGGCATGAAATTTATTTGTTGGGGCGCGGCGGGATGGCGGCGAGAACTTTTTCCAATTTAGAACGACTGTTGTGAATGTTCGTCCAACGATGGACATAATTCCAGTCCAGCGCATCGCCTTGCATGGCGATGACGTCGCGCGCGTCGTCAAAATCCTTTGAGCGCGGCCAGCGCAATTTCGTGACGATATAATCTTCCGCAGTCAGCACAAATGTCGGCAAACCTTCAAAAGCCGTTGCGCGCTTCCGCTTGAAACGTTCCTGATCGTGCGCGTCGTTGCTCAAGGAAAATAATTCAACGGTGAACCCTGAATCCGCATGGGCGAGGACGTTTTTCGTCGTTCCGGTGTTTGTTTCAAAAGCCATTTGGCCGTCCATGCGAAAATCAGGGCCGAGCGCTTGGAGAAATTGCCGCAATCCATCCGCCGACATTGAAACAACCACGTCCGCGTCCTTGGTGGAACGCGGTTCCGCATAATAATTTCTCGCAAAGGCCCCGACCAGAACGTGCGGGACTTCCGCCGTGTTCAATGCAGCGATCACGCGTTTGGTGATTTGCGTTGAGGGCGTCATCGTGTCGCTTCCTCCAACTGTCGTTTGATTGCGAGCCGGTGACGCAATGTTTCCAACAATTCCGTTTCAGTGCGGCCGGGCATTTGTTCCCGTAACGCGGTCAAAGTGATGTTGCAGGCGTAATCAAACAACTCCGGGCCGGAGGCCATTCGCTCTTCGGGTTTAATGCCCCGCGACCGCTCCACTTTTTCCCAGTAGAGTTCGTCGGCCAACGATTGGAATTCACTTTGCATCAATTGCATTAAATTGCGGATTAAAAGTATCCGGCCTTTTTGCGGTCTTCCATCGCCGCCTCGCTGGCCTTGTCGTCGGCGCGGGAGCCTCGTTCGGTCACGCGGGCGGCGGCAACTTCGGCGATGATGTCGTCCACGCTGTCGGCGGGAGATTCAATCATGCCGGTGCTGATCATGTCGGCAATGGTGCGGACGCGGACAATCAATTTTTTTATCGGCTCGTTTGGTTTTGGACGCGCTCCGGCATAAGGATCGGGTTTGGTTGCGTCCGTGTGCGGCGGTGGAATGGGAATCCATTGGCCACCGCGCCTGAAGCATTCGCGCTCGTGGCTGAAGTAAATGCTCGGCACGGCGAGCTTCTCCTTTTTGATGTATTCCCAAACGTCCATCTCGGTCCAATTGTTGATTGGGTAAACGCGCATGTTTTCGCCAGGGTTCACTCTGGCGTTGTAAAGATTCCAGATTTCCGGGCGCTGATTTTTTGGATCCCATTCGCCGAAAGAATTCCGAAAGCTGAAGAAACGTTCTTTCGCGCGTGCTTTTTCCTCGTCGCGCCGCGCGCCTCCGATGGCACAGTCGAATTGGAATTCCTCGATGGCCGAGAGGAGGACAGGGGTTTGAAGCTGGTTGCGGCTGACCTGCCCGGAGACCGGCTGCGCGATGCCCTTTTTGAAAGCTTCGTCAACGGTGCGGACGATGAGCTTGGCACCAAGCTCCTTGGCGCGGCGGTCGCGGAACTCGATCAACTCTGGAAATTCGTGGCCGGTCTCGATGTTGAGGAACGGCATTGGGATGTCCGAGGGGCGAAAGGCCTTTTCCGCGAGACGCAGGAGGCAGATGGAGTCCTTGCCGCCGGAGAAGAGCAGGGCAGGGCGCTCGAACTCGGCGGCGACCTCGCGCATGATGTGGATCGCCTCCGTTTCGAGATGCTGCAAATGATCAAGATGATATGAACTCATCGGAAAATTATTTTAACCACAGATGGACACAGATGGACACAGATAAATTTTGCATCCGTGTTTATCGGTGTTCATCCGCAGTTGTTTAAAGTTTAGATGCCCGCGCCGCCTTCAACCGCTTTGCCGCCCCAGCTCGCGTGCAGGCCGCACTCGCGCTTGTCATCGGCCTTGGCAGGATCGAAGTAATCCCACTCGTTCGGGAGGCTGTGCTGGGCGAGATATTTTTCCATGTCGGCGTCACTGCAATAAAACAAAGGGCTGACCTTGAGGGAATTGAAATTCTTGTCCTCGCTGACGATGTCGAGTTCCGCGCGGTTCGGATTCTGCATCTTGCGCAGCGCGGTGATCCAAACGGCGGGCGCAAGTTCCTTCATGCCGCGCTGAAACGGTTCGAGCTTCATCAGCGTGCTGAATTCCTTCAAACCGGCCTCGTCTTCCGTGGAAGGGATTTCGCCGTAAATGGCATCGCGGTGCGCGGCGGAAATTCTCGGCAGGAACGGCTTGAGGTTGAGCTTGAGCGATTGCTTCAACTGCTCGGCGTGCTGGTAAGTTGCCGGACGATTGTAACCGTGGTCAACCCAGAGAACCGGAATGTCCGCCTGCACCTGCGTGGCGAGATGCAAAACGACGGCCTCGTAAGGACGAAAATTCGTCGAGACAATCGCGCGGCCTTTCGCCTGCGCTACGGCCCACTTCACAATTTCGAGCGGCGATTTATTTCGCAACTCGGAATTGGCTTTGGAAATTTGTTCCGCAGTCATGTCGTTCAATTCTTCTGCTCGTTGAGAAACACACGGTCGCACCAGTCGCCGAAACGTTCGCCGGGCTGGCGTTCCTTGGCGAAGCGCACGAGGACGGGGCGCAGTTCGGTTTCGAGTTCGGCTTCCTTGATGACGTCTTTCCACACCCGGTTCAGGCGTGTGCCGGCGGCGTTGCCGCCGAGCCAGACCTGATAACGTCCGGGAGCCTTGCCGACGAACGCGAGTTCCGCCATGTAAGGCCGCGCGCAGCCGTTCGGGCAGCCGGTCGAGCGGATGATGA
>CAYPTV010000317.1:0-4231 GCA_964413505.1 uncultured Bifidobacteriaceae bacterium
GCCGGTCCAGTTGGTGTGGAAGAATTCGCCGCGCGGCTTGTCCACGCGCTCGTAGGTGTGCGCGCCGAAATAATCCCGCTGCGCCTGCAACAGGTTCGCCGGCAACACCGCCGAACGGTATTGGTCGTAGAACGCCAGCGCCGTGCTGAACGCCGGAACAGGAATACCCTTCTTCGCCGCCGTGGCGACGATGTTGCGCCAGCCTTTCTGCGAGCGCTTGATTTCGCCACGGAAATAATCGTCCAGCAGCAGGTTCGTGAGCTTGGGATTGTTGTCGTAGGCTTCCTTGATCTTGCCGAGGAAGCGCGAGCGGATGATGCAGCCGCCCCGCCACATCAGCGCGATGCCGCCATAGTTGAGATTCCATTTGTATTCCGCCGCCGCCGCGCGTAGAAGCATGTAACCCTGCGCGTAGCTGACGATCTTTGAGGCGTAAAGCGCGCTCATGATGTCGTTGATGAACGCTTTTTTCTTAACCGGATTCGCGGCGATGCTCGTGAGGGCGGGGCGCGGGCCTTTCAATTTCTTCGCCGCTTTGACCCGGTCATCCTTCATCGCGGAAACGCAGCGCGCATAAACCGCCTCGGCCATGAGTGTGATGGGAATGCCCATGTCCAGCGAATTGATGACCGTCCATTTGCCGGTGCCTTTCTGGCCGGCGGTGTCGAGGATTTTGTCCACGAGCGGCGAACCATCCGTATCCTTGAACGCCATGATGTCGCGCGAAATTTCGATCAGATAGGAATCCAGTTCGCCTTTGTTCCATTCGGCAAAAACCTCGTGAATTTCCGGCGCGCTCATGCCGAGGCCGTTTTTCAAAATGTTGTAGGCCTCGCCAATCAATTGCATGTCGCCGTATTCGATGCCGTTGTGGACCATCTTCACATAATGCCCCGCGCCGCCTTCGCCCACCCAGTCGCAGCACGGCACGTTGCCTTCCACTTTGGCGGAGACGTCCTGGAAAATTTCCTTCACATGCGGCCACGCGGCGGGCGAACCGCCGGGCATGATGCTCGGGCCGTTGCGCGCACCCTCTTCGCCACCGGAGACGCCGGTGCCGATGTAAAGCAGTCCCTTGGATTCGACATATTTCACGCGGCGGTTCGTGTCCTCGAACAGCGAGTTGCCGCCGTCAATGATGATGTCGCCGGGCGAAAGGTGCGGGATGAGCTGCTCGATGAATTCGTCCACGGGCTTGCCGGCTTTGACAAGCATCATCACGCGGCGCGGTGACTTGAGCTTTGACACCATTTCCTCGATGGAATGGGCGCCGATGACTTTGGTTCCCTTCGCCTCGTTGGCGAGGAAGTGGTCCACTTTTTCAGTGGTGCGGTTGTAAGCGACGACGGTGAATCCGTGGTCGTTCATGTTGAGGATGAGATTCTGGCCCATCACGGCCAGACCGATGAGTGCGATGTCTGCTTGTGGTTCCATAAATAAACCCGGATGATAATCAATTGGGGCGGTCGGGCGAGAAAATTTTCAAGGCCGTCCGCCTGTGTCCCGGGCGGCGGTCTGCTGGAATTTGAATTTCCGTTTGCCGGTCGTTATGGCAATCTTTCGGCATGATTAGACCAAAGTTCAAGCGGAACGCGGATGAAGTTCGTGTTTCAAATTGATGTCACAAGCCGCATCTTTTCCATGAACCGCATTGTTGAGAAATTCACCCAGCTCCGGAATGCCGGCAAGAAAGGTTTCATCGTCTATGTCGGCGCGGGCGACCCGGATCTTCCCGCCACGCGTGAACTGGCGCTCGCGTTTGACAAGGCGGGCGTGGACATTTTGGAGCTTGGCATGCCGTTCAGCGACCCGCTCGCGGACGGTCTGGTGAACCAGCTTGCCGCACAGCGCGGTTTGGAGTCGAAAACCACGCCGCCGAAACTTTTGGAGACGGTTGTCGCCATCCGCAAGAAATCTGAAATTCCAATTGTCCTCTACATTTACTTTAACCTCATCCACAAAGCCGGCATGGAAAAATTTATTCGCGATGCGGCGAAAGCCGGCGTGGACGGCTTGCTCGTTCTCGATTTGCCTCCGGAAGAATCGGACAATTACGAGGCGCTTATGCGCAAAAATGGCCTCTGCCACATTTATCTCGTCGCGCCGACCACGCCGGAAGACCGCATGGAATTCATCGTCAAGCGCGGCAGCGGATTTATTTATTACATCTCGCGCGAAGGCGTGACGGGGATGCAAAGCAAGGTCGCGTCGAACCTCGCGTCGCAAGTCGCCAAAATCCGCGCATACACAAAATTGCCGATTGCCGTCGGCTTTGGCGTTTCCAATCCTGAACAGGCGAAACTCGTTGCGCAAAACGCGGACGCCGTCGTCGTCGGCAGCGCGGTGGTGAATCAAATCGCCGAACATGGAAGATCGCCGGAACTCGTCGCCAAAGTTGGCGCGTTCGTGAAATCGCTGGCGGACGCGGTGAAAACTATTTAACCACGGATAAACACAAATGGACACGGATGAAGAAAACAATTTTAATTTGCCTTGAGATTTTAATCCGTGTTTATCCGTGTTTATCCGTGTCCATCCGTGGTTAAGAATTTATGAGCGCAAAAATTAAACCCGACATTAAAAACCGCTTCGTCATCATCATGGCCGGCGGGCGCGGCGAGCGTTTCTGGCCGTTGAGCCGCGAGAAAATGCCCAAGCAACTGCTCACGCTGTTCGGCAAACACTCGTTTCTCCAGCAGGCCGTGGACAATGTGCTGCCGCTCGTGCCGCTGAAGAATATTTTCATCATCACCAACGCCGCGCAAATCGCCGAGGTGCGGAAGCAGTTGCCGAAATTGCCCAAGGACAATGTCGTCGCCGAGCCAATGGGCCGCGACACCTGCGCCGCCGTCACACTTGGCGCTGCGCTTGTGGGCGCGCGCTCGACCACCGGAGTCATGGCGGTTTTGCCCGCCGATCATGTCATTCCCGAGGAGAAAAAATTCCAGCAGGTTTTGTCGGATGCATTTGATGTGGCGGCGCAGGGGCAGGCGATTGTGACCATCGGCATCAAGCCGACGGAGCCGGCGACGGGTTATGGTTACATTCAAACGGGCGCGGAATTGCCGACACCGCCCGGCGCGAAGAAAACAAAGACTGTTTTTTTCAAGGCCGAAAGATTTGTCGAGAAGCCGAATTACGAAACCGCGCTGGATTACGTCAACAGCGGCCAATACCGCTGGAACGCGGGAATGTTCGTCTGGAGCTTCATCACGGTCACGAACGGGCTGGAGAAGCATCAGCCGGAAATGTTCGCCGCATGCCAGCGCTGGTTCAAGGTCGCGAACAATCCCGCAAAGCTTGCGAAAATTCTGGCGAAGGAATATCCCGACATCAAAAAAATCTCGATTGATTATGCGCTGATGGAAAAGGCCCAGAATGTCATCGTGGCTGACGGAGCGTTTGAATGGGATGACCTCGGTGCCTGGAACGCGCTGGCTCGCCATCTCAAGGCCGATGCGGAAGGCAATTGTGCCGTGGCGGAGTTCATCCACGTGGACGCGGCGCGGAACATCATTTATGACGCGCGGACGAAAAACCGCACGCCGATTGCCGTGGTCGGTTTGCGCGATTCAATTTTAGTGCAGACGGACGACGCAGTTTTGCTCGCGCACAAAAGCCAGGCGCAAAAGGTCAAGGAACTGGTCAGGAAACTGGGCGAGGATGCCAAATTGAAAAAACTGATTTGATTGCAAATTTTCCGGAACGGAAAATATGATTTCCGGTTTTCAAACCTGCAGCAGCTTGATCTGCTCGTCGTCTTTCTCCACCGCCTCGCCCAGCGTTTGCGTGTGGCGTTTGCGGCGTTCGATGATGTGCTTGTCGAGCAGCGGATCGTAGGGCACGGGATAATTGCCGTCGTAGCACGCCATGCAAAAATTATTTTTCGGCAGGCCGGTCGCCTTCACCAGACCGTCCTGCGACAAATAATACAGCGAATCGGCGTTGAGATATTTTCGGATTTCTTCGCGCGAATGGTTCGCGGCCATCAGCTTGCTGCGGTCGGGAAAATCAATCCCATAAACGCACGGGTTCATGTGCGGCGGGCAGCTCACGAGGACGTGAACTTCTTTCGCCCCGGCTTCCTTGAGCGTTTTCACGCGTGTTTTGCAGGTCGTGCCGCGCACAATGGAATCGTCCACGATGACGACGCGTTTGTCTTTCACGAGTTCGGCTATGAGGTTCAGCTTCACGCGCACGTCGAAGTCGCGGATGAGCTGCGACGGCTGCA
>CAYPTV010000318.1:0-4221 GCA_964413505.1 uncultured Bifidobacteriaceae bacterium
GCGGCTGGACTGGGAAATGATTCAAGCGCGTCGGGCTGAACTTCAAACCAGCCGCCTTGTTTCTCGACAAAAACTTTCTTGGCGTATGTGTGGAACAGACTGGAGTTCAATAAGCCGAGAACATAACGACCGTCTTTAGCCGCAGAAAAAAAGTAAGAAGTGTTGCCGAGGTAGCAGCCATCTGAATCCAATGCGAATGTTGGGCGAATGGAAATTTTCGTCGAAAGAATCTTCGGCTGCTTGAACTGCTGCCAGTATTCAGCCGCGCATCGCTGCAAAGCATACCACTCATAACGGATGCCGGTTTCTTCTTTGTTGCGATCTGAAAGCTCCGCTTTGAATTTTAAGAGGTGTTTGTAAATGGCTGGATAGCATTTACGAAATTCTGATTCGGCTTTCTGTGAAGCACCTGAAATTGATGGGTCTTCGTGAAGAGGAAAATGCCATGGGATAAAAACCAGCCATAACTCCGACGATTCTGCGCGCCAACGATCCACATCCTTTCCGCGCAAATATGGTTTTAGAACTTCGGTTGAAGATTTGTGTTCGTGGATAAGGCTGTCATGCGTTGCCCGGTCAACAATAAACGCTCCGTTGAATCCTGTTGTGATACCTCGATAAACTCGCGCATTAACAAACTCACAAAGCGGCTTTCCCGCTCGGCGCAATTTTTCCAACAGACGCAGCACCGCAGGCGATTCAAGCCGCCAGGCATCGTTGCCAAACGCTGTTTGCGGAAGCGGCACGGCGACGTTTCTGGTCAACTCGGTAAAACTGTCGAGTTCTTCCATCGTTTTTACGTTCAACGTCCGCACCTGATGAGCGACTTTAGGCGCGCGATTGCTCGTCACGATGATGCACGGATAGGCGGTGGCCTCAAAGATGGGCAGGTCGCCGAAATCAATGGCGGATTGCAGTTCGGTTTTTTCGGCCAGAAATTTTCGCAGCTTCTCGCCGTAACCCGCACGGAAAAACTTGTTGGAACTGATAAACGAAAGGACGCCTCCATCGTTCAGCAATTTCACGCCTCGCTCAAAAAAATAAACATAAAGATCGGACGTGCCGGTATAGCAATCAAAAGCATTTTGTAGGAACGGTTTGAGTTCCTTGAATTTTTCCTGCCGCACATAGGGCGGGTTTGCCAACACAAGATCGAAACCCCTTTGCGGCACGTCCGCACTGGCGGGCGTTGCGGAATTTTTCGAGACCTCCAGCAAGTCCCCGCCGCCGCCGCCGGGGACATCCGCGCTACGATGGAAAATTTCCGCGAAGTCCAGTTGCCAGACGAATGTGGGCTTGGCCTCGTCGTTGAACACGCGGGAAAGGCGCTCAATGTCATCGTCCTTTTCGCGCTCGTTTTTTTTGCGGGCGGCGGCAATCTGCATTTGCAGCTTGCCCATTTCGGCCTCGGCACGGTCCAGCACGGCGGCGCGCTCGGCGTCCTGGTCGCTGGGCAGCAAACCAAATTTCAGTTTCGTGGAATTAAATTCGTATTTTGCCAGTTCGGCGGTGGCTTCAAGAATGTCGAGTTGGGCAAGGCGCTTGTCTTTTTTGCGCCGGGCTTCGTAAAACCGGTGCTTGGCGGTGGCGAGCTTGCTCAAGCTCAAGGCAAAATCGGACGTATCGGCGGCGGTCTGCGGGAATTTAATTGCGTGACCGCGAATTTGTTCAATCAGCGAGTTGGCGCGGCGGATTTTGAAATCGAGGTTGGGCAGCGGCGTGATTTTTTTGATGGCGCGGCGGAAGTCCGGCAGCGCGCAGTTGTCCGGGTCAACTTCCAACGGATAATCCACCATGAGGCTGATCCAGAGGCGGAGCTTGCAGATTTCCACGGCGCGCTGCTGGATGTCCACGCCGTAGAGGACGTTTTCAATGACGCGCTTTTTGGTTTCGTAAAGCCATTCGATGTCGGTGGCCGGGTCTTTGCCTCGGGCGCGGGTTTCGCAGAGGCGACGCAAGTTGACGAGTTCGTGCAGCAGGCCGACGAGGAACGCGCCCGAACCGACGGCGAGATCGCAGGCGCGAAAATTATCCAGCCGGTCAAGCAAAACGCGGGCTTCATCGGGTGTGATTAGCTCATTGAGCCGGGTGCGCTCGGTGTCGTCCAGGCCGTCGGTGGCGTCGAGGGCGAAAAGTTTTTCGAGGCGAGCCGGCCAATCGCCGGATTTCGACGCGGACGGCGGCGGGAATTGTTCCAACCACACGCGCAAGCCTTCGCGGCACAGATAATGGACGATGGGGCGCGGCGTGTAATAGCTGCCGGTGTCGTGCCGGGAAGTTTTGCCGCCGGTGTCGGACTGCTCAAGCTGGAGGACAAGCGACTCGAAAATTTTGCCGAGCATTTCCGGGTCAATCGCCACTTCCTGATCGAGCGGCGTATCTTCGCGCACGGTGAAATTGTAGGATTCCAACAAATGATCGAAGACCTGGCGCAAAACCGGATTGCCGACTTTCATGCGCCCGCGCTCGGTGAGCGAGCCGATTTCGTCGTCGAACAAGCCGCCGTTCAAAAATGGCAAATCGCCAAGATCAAGATTCGGGAAATAGGCATCGTCGGCGGAAAGTTTGACGAAAAAAGGCCGCAAGAACTGGTCGTAAAACGAAACGCCGTCGCGGTCGGCGGCGTGGTGGCGATTGAAGGCGGAAACCAGATAATCGCGCTGGCGGTTCAACCAGCCTTTGCGCTGGATGAAATAAAGAAACAGCAGGCGGCTCAAAAGCGTCTGCGTTTCGCGGTCGGCGTCTGCGTTTTCCCAGCCCTTGTTGCGGTCGAGGATGTCTTTGGCAACCAACTCGAACGCCTTGCGGAAATCCGCGAAAAATTCCTTGTTGAGTTTTTCGACGGAAAACGCCTCGGTCAAATCGGCGAGCCGGGCGGCAGTGGGCAGACTGCCAAAACGCTCGGCGGCGGTGCGGCAGGATTCGCCCGCGCCGAGAATGTAGGTGAACCGGCGCGTGGCGGTCTGCTCGGTCTGGATTTTCAGGTCGTCGCCGAGTTTGCTTTCCTTGGCCGCGTAGGTAAGCCGGTAAAATGATTTGCCCTCCTGAACAAAAAAAGCGAGCACGGCATGGGCGCTGACTTCATCAATGCACTTGACGATGAGACTCCGCAAGCCGACGCGGTTGGATTGAAGCTGCACGCCCGGCGCGACTTCAATTTCATAAAACGCGACGGTTTTGCCGTCGGCAAGTTTGGCCCGGCCGAATTGGCGTCGGGCGGTGGCGATGCCGCGCTCGCTCTCGCTGGTCAGCGGGAAATTGTGCGCCTGTGAAAACATTTCCACGCCGGGGAGCAATTGCGGCAGAAGTTTTTGCCAGTTCTCGCGGCGGTAGGACTGTTGTAATTGCGGCTGGCAATCGGCGGGTTTCATTTCGTGGTGAAGGATTCAGACAAAATGATTTGCGGCAACAATTTTGGATCCACGGCGGCGGTTTCCGGCAAGGGTGAATCCGGTTCGTTCACGTCCAGCGGATAGGTGCGGATGATTTTCAAAAGTTTGTCCAGATACGCGGCGGTGGTGACGTGCGTTTTGTTCACGGCCTTTTGAAACGCATTCAGCTTGCGCGGCAAATCCTGAAACTTCGCCAGCTTGACGGCGTGCTGCGCCGCGATGAACAACGCCTTTTCTTTGGCCGAAATGTTGGGCATGGCCTGCGCTGCGGCAAGCACGCGAATGGCGTTTTGCTCGTTCGGTCCGACGGTGTGATCCACGGCACGTTCGCGCACGGCGTCGGCGGCGAGCTTGGTGCGGAAATCGTCCAGTGCGGACAAAACCTGGTCGTGATGCGTGGTCGGCAAGGGCGCGGCGGGTTCGGCAACCTCGGCGCGAAAAGCGCGGGCGATTTCAACGAAGGCGATTTCAACCAGTTCACCGGCGACGCGATAAAAGGCATCGCGGCGGTCGTCACGGATGAAGGCGAGCGTCTGGCCGGCTTGCCCGTCGTCGTGGCGTCCGCATCGGGCGCGCAGCGGGAGATTGCGGATGCGGCGGAAATCGTCCTCGTTCGCATCCTTGAAATCGCGCAATTCCGACAGGAACCGGAGCCGTTCGTCGCGCTCCTCCTCAATGGCGCGGTCGAACAGGCCGAAATTATCTACTTCCTCGTCGGGCGAATAAATCTGGCTATCCTCGCCAAGCGCGGTGTGGAACGCCTGCAACTTCAGGAACGCCTTGCGCTGAAGATCAATGTCGTCGTCAACTTGCGTCGTGGGATAGAAAT
>CAYPTV010000319.1:0-4216 GCA_964413505.1 uncultured Bifidobacteriaceae bacterium
TAGCGGCGCGCGATGTAGCCGTCCACGCCGTCCAGAATCGCCGTGACCGCGAACGAAAGAATCGCCAGCAGCCGGTGGATTTCATTTCCCGTGCGGACGTAGTAAATCAGCTCGACCACGAAAAACGGGATCAGCAGTATGCGCAAAATGGTGATTTTATTGGCGGTCGTCATCCCGGTGCAATTTGACACGAATTCCAAGAATTGGCACGAACCGAATGATGCTTTGAGCGGTCAAAATTCATTTTTTCCAGCCGTCAGATCAGCCGGATGCGCTTTTCTCGTGTCGGGCGGGCAGGGGAAGTGGGCAAAAAGCGTCACTTTGGAATGTTTTTGGCTTATCCGCCCCCAAATCAATATATTCCGTTTGGTTTCCTGTCTTGCACGGTGGTTTTTCGAACTCGGGAAATCATTTTCCCTTGATGGAAAATCGTTTTCCCACGCAGGAAAATCATTTTCCTGCTCTTCTTTATAATAATCCCGCTCTTCCTTGGAATAATCCTGTTCTTCTTTGCTCCAGTCCGGTTCTTCCCTGAAACAATCCCGTTCTTCTTTTTAATAAAGCAACGCTGCTTTATTCCAATCCCATGCAGGATTGCTCCAGTCCCACGCTTGTTTGGAATAATCCCGCGCTGCTCTGCTCCAGTCCTGCTCTCCCTGGCTTCAATCCCGCTCTTCCCCGGAACTGACCGGTTTCGGAAAGTTCCAGACCGGCGGGGGCGGGCTGCAATCCCAGCCCGGAAGGATTTAACGAGAATTTGTTGGCATCGTCATATCGGAAAATTTTGACACGGATTGCACGGATTGGCACGAATGAATTCTGGACAAAATGAATTGGAAGTTTAACGTGCAAAACATTAAATCAAAATTACAAAAAGTTTTTTCCGAAGACTGGCTTCAGTTGCAGGGAAACCATTATAATTACGGACTTCAATCCATAACGACTCCAGAAACTTTGCGTGGAAACATTGGTGAAAAATTTTATAAATATCGGTCTCTTGCTGAAACCAATAAAATACCACTGTTAATTGCGGTAGTGCCAGGGCTTGAAACTAGCCATCAATTTGGCGACACAGAAATGAATTGGATTTTTTACGGTGAATCGCAGAAGCCTATTGTGGTGAGCAAAGGATTATTTGCCGACAAGCCATTGTTTAGCGGGGCTATTTTAGCCAAGTGGCAAAATCCAGGCCAATGGCAGATGCAAAGTTACCTAAATCCATTCGCAAAGTTTCCGTTGCCAGCTTCAATTTTTACTTCCGGTAAATGAACCACCAAAACCAGACCGTTCCCAGCGCGCCGCAGATGGCCGCGCCGATGAAATTCGCCTGCGGGCTGATATACCACAGCCACGCGCCGAGAAACGAGCCGCTCGTCACCGTGCAGTCGCGGATGAGATAATACGCGCCGTAAGTCCGCGCGCGCAGTTCCGGCGCGGCCTCGCCGATGATGAGCGCCTTGCGCGCCGGTTCGCCGAATTCCTTCAGCCCGCGCACGACAAACGCCAGCGCCAGCCAGGCAAAATTGTGCGCGAAGAGCAGTGACACCGGGAACAGCGTGAAGAAAACGAACGTGATGAGCACGAACGGGCGGCGGCCGTATTTGTCCGCCAGATGCGCGACGGGAATGTAGCAGAGCATCGCCGTGACCATTTCGAAAATGGCGAGATAACCGAATTGCTGCGCCGTCAAGCCGCCGTGATCCATCGCCCATAAAATGATGAATGCATACGGAATCCGCTCGCAGAAGCGGATGAGGATGTCGCTGACGAGCAGTTCGCGCAGCCCGGGCGTGAAAGATTTTACGACTTGAACAAAACTCATCCTCGTCGTCAGGCTCGTCCTTGTCATCGAATCTTTCCCGTCCGGCTCGAACATGAACCATTGAAACGCCGCCGTCAGCAGGCTCATCGTGATGCACAGCAGCAATGCGTATCGCACGCCGTCCGTCCAGCCAAAGCGCGTCAGCAGCCAGCCGCCAATGAGCGGGCCGATCATCATCGGCACGCGGCGGATCATGGATTGCACGCCGACGCCCATCGTGTGGCGATTGCTTTGCAGTGAGGTGGCAATGACCGACAACGTTGCGGGCAATGACAACGCGCTCCACGCGAGAAAGAGAAACGAGCCAAGCAGCAGCGCGAGCCAGCTTTGCCAGACTAAAACCAAAATGTAGCCGGAGATGGAAATGGAGCTGAACAGCAGCAGCGATTTTCTTTGACCCCAATGATCGGTCAGCCAGCCGCCAGGATAGGCGTAGATTGCGCCGAGAAATGTTTGCAGCGCGTCAAAGATTCCAATGACGAGGATAATTTGTGCCGCCGACAGAACGCCGTGCGCAAGCACCTCGATGTATTTTGGCGCGAAGCCGAGCCAGAGTTTCTCGCCCGTGCCGGCAAGCAAAAGCGCGACGAGCAGCAGCGAGGTGTTCCGCCGCAGCGCGAGAAATTCAGAAATGTTCTTCAAACTCATCGCAAAAAAATCTGGCATGAATTTTCCAAATTGGCACGAATGAATTGGCGCACATTTTCCGCCGGCGGCCCGCGCGAACGGTTCAAAACGCCCGATTTCGAGCCGCCGAATCTTTGTGATTTTTGAAAACATTTATTGCGCATGGACTAAATTCGAGTAAAAAATAAGTGAACGCAGGCTTATCCGCCGACCGATGACCAGCAATCAGACAAATGAAACTAATGACCGGCACGCGCAAAATGTGATTTCCGCGCCGGAAAAACAGGGGCTTTACGACCCGCAATTCGAGCACGACGCCTGCGGTCTGGGCTTCGTCGTCAACATGAAAGGCGTCAAGTCGCACCAGCTAGTAAGCGACGCGCTGAAAATTCTCGTGAACCTCGACCATCGCGGTGCCTGCGGCTGCGAGGCGAACACCGGCGACGGCGCGGGAATTCTCATCCAGATTCCACACGAATTTTTGGCCGGTGAAGCTGCGAAATTGAATTTCAAACTTCCGGCGGTCGGCGATTACGGCGTCGGCATGGTTTTCCTTCCGAAAAATTCCGGCGAACGTGAAGCCATCAAAAAGGAATTCGCCAGGATAACTTCAGACGAAGGCCAGGAGCTGCTCGGCTGGCGCGACGTGCCGGTGGACAATTCTTCGCTCGGCAAAACGGCGGTCGCCGCCGAGCCGCACATGGCGCAGGTTTTTGTCGGAAGAAATCCCTCGCTCAAGGACGAGGCGGCGTTCGAGCGGAAGCTTTACGTCATCCGCAAGGTGGCGGAGCAGACCATCCGTTACGGCAACAAAATCCCCGGCGGCAAATGGTTTTATGTTTCCAGCCTGTCAGCGCGCACGCTCACCTATAAGGGAATGTTGATGTCCGAGCAGGTGGAAAAGTATTACGACGATCTGCGCAATCCCGCCGTCATCACTGCGATCGCGCTCGTCCATTCGCGTTTTTCGACGAACACGTTTCCGAGCTGGGACCGCGCGCATCCGAACCGCTACATCGCGCACAACGGCGAGATCAACACGCTGCGCGGCAATGTCAACTGGATGAAGGCGCGGCAGGCGCTGTTCACCAGCCAGCTTTTCGGCGACGACCTTAAAAAAATTCTGCCCGTCATCAACACCGACGGCAGCGACTCGGCGCAGTTCGACAACTGCGTGGAGCTGCTCACGCTCGCCGGCCGCGAATTGCCGCACGCGATGATGATGATGATTCCCGAGCCGTGGGAAAATCACGAGAGCATGGACGCCGAGCGGCGAGCGTTCTACGAATTTCATTCCTGCCTGATGGAGCCGTGGGACGGCCCAGCCTCGATGGCGTTCACGGATGGAAAATTCATCGGCGCCTGCCTCGACCGGAACGGCCTGCGGCCGTCGCGTTATTACGTCACGAAGGATGACGTGGTCATCATGGCGTCGGAAGCGGGCGTGCTGCCGGTGGAACCGGAACGCATCGCGGTCAAGGGCCGGTTGCAGCCGGGCAAGATGTTTTTGGTGGATCTCGAACAAGGTCGCATCATCGCGGATGAGGAGCTGAAGAAAAAATATGCCTCCGCGCTGCCGTATCAAAAATGGCTCGAGGAAAATCACGTCCTGCTCAAAAACCTGCCGGAGCCGCCGGTTTTTCACGAAGAGGATCACATGACGGTGCTGCAACGGCAGCAGGCGTTCGGCTACACGTTTGAGGATCTGCGGTTCATCGTCGGCCCGATGGCGCGCGACGGTATGCAGCCGCTCGGCTCGATGGGCAC
>CAYPTV010000320.1:0-4181 GCA_964413505.1 uncultured Bifidobacteriaceae bacterium
GCGACATCAAGCCGGGAAACATTTTGTTCAACGCCGACCACGAGCCGAAGCTGGTTGACTTCGGCCTGGCGCGCAAGGCCGACGCGGAACAGGAAGCCAGCGACATGATCTGGGGAACGCCGTATTACGTCGCGCCGGAAAAAATCAAGCGCGAGCCGGAAACATTTTTGTCCGACATGTATAGTTTGGGCGCGACGGTTTATCACGCGATGACCGGCCATGTGCCGTTCGACGCGCCGACGCCGGAGGAAGTCATCGTAGCACAAGTGCAGACGCCGTTGACACCGCCAAACCTCGTCGTGCCGGAAATCACGCAGCCGACAAGCGACGCGCTGGTGAAGGCGATGGCGAAAAATCCGGCGGAACGGTTCCTGAGCTACGACGAATTCATAATGGCGCTTGAGGCGGCGCGCAGCTTCCTGCTGCGACAGCAATCGCAATCTCCGCAGGTGCCCAAGCCCAAGGGCATGACGAGCTGGTGGAAGCGGCAATAAAAAAAGGCGGACGCTGCCGTCCGCCTTCGTTCGTAAATTTCAACTTCAATTCTGGCCGCTGACGCTGTTTGTTGACGTCTCAGATTTTTCCGCCTTCCTGCTGTCAATGATCGTCACTGCATCGAATATGTCGCGGTCCTTTTTATAGGTGACTCCCACTTTGTCGTCCACGGCGATGTCGCTCAAAATCGCGGGCTTTCCGCCTTTGTAAATTCGCGTTTCGGACGTGAGTTCAAATTTGTGCTTGCCGACGGTCAATGTCATCTCGTTGGTGTCCACGTCGAGAACCTTGCCGGTGACGGCAGGTGCCGGGCGCGTTTTCTTCGGTTTGGCAGGGGCGGCGTTCGTGGCGGCGGGAATTTCGGCGGCGGGTGGCGCGGCGACAACCGGCGGTGGCGGCGGCAATGGCTGCGAGGGCGCCGTCATGCTGATGTTGGTGTCCTGCCCGCGCGAAAGCACGGGCGCGGCGAGCAGTGCGCAAACTGCGATTTTCAAGATTGTTTTTTTCATTGGAATGTTGGTTTGTCTTGTTGGTTCTGCATTTTTTGAAATCCTAAAAGTCCCGACCGGAAAATTCAATCATTTTCACCATGATCCCTCGGTGATCAATTCCGCGACGTTGCGCGCCAGATCCTCCGCAAGCAGCGGCGCGGACTGGCGCTCCGCGCTGGCCAGGTCCGTGCCGACCTGGACGAGCGTCGAGCCGTTCACATTCCTGTCGAGCAGCACCTTGCCGCTCTCCGGCTCCCGCACGATGACGTGCGCGGTGATGGTGACGTGATAATTTTCCGCCGTCAGCACGTCTCCCGGCAGATAGCTCAGGCTGTCGCGGACGTAGCGCGTGATGACGCCGGTGACGACGATGTCGCCGCCGCCCTGCGTGGTGAGACGATAGGTGCCGTCGGTCTGCAGGCGTTCGCGCAACGCCTGCGTCACCGCGTCGCCGAGGCGCGGCTCAAGCGTCTGGTTGTTGAACGGCAGGATTTCAATGGACTTTGCGCCGGCGACCTGGCCGTTGACCGGGCCGAGATGATAGCCGGCGCAGCCGGCGAGCAACGCGGTCATCGCGCAAACCGCAAATAATTTCAACGCGCGCATTTTAGCTGGCGGGCGGGGGTTGCACGGACGGCTTGAGCGCTTGAATCCTCTGGCGCGCCTGCGCGGCGTAGGTGGAATTGGGGTCAAGCTGCAAGACTTCGTTGTAATAAACAATCGCGCCGTTGCGCCGCTGCTCCGGGCCGAGCACCTTGCTGTTTTCGTAGAACTGCGCGATCTTGAAATTGCCCTCCACCTGCTGAGCCTTGAGCAGCGTCATGGAATTTTGCGCGTCCGGCACGCGCTTGTCGTCGGGAAACAGCGTCACAAAATCCGTGTAGGCCGCGATGGATTTCCCGGCGGTGCTCTGGTCGTATTCGGCGGTCGCGGCCTGTTTCTGCCAGGCAAATCCCTCCCGGAACAGCGCGTCGGAGGCGATTCCCGGCTGGTCGTGATAGCGGTCGGCGGCGGTTTCGTAGGCCTTCACCGCGTCGGCATAATTTTTCTGCTTCTCTCGCGCCGCGCCGATCTGCAACTGCGCGTGCGGTGCCACGTCGCTGTATGGGCCGCCCTTGACTATTTTGTCGTATAATTCCGCCGTCTGGTCCATTGAGGGATAAAGCGGGATGGTTCCCCAAATCCTGAACCATTCGCCTCCGAGGAACCGTCCGGCAATTTCATACTGCCGCCACAAAACGTCCTCGTAATTGTCGCTGCGCGGATATTTTTCGATGATGGCCTGGTAGGCGTTGAACGCCGCCTCGTCCTTGCCGTCCGCCTCAAGGCAGCGGCCGATGAGATATTCCGCGCGCGGGGCGTAGTCCGACAACGGCCAGAGCTTCACGACGCGATGCGCCGCGTGAAATGTGACGCTGTAATTTTTGTTCGTGAACGCCTGTTCCGCCACGTCCAACTGCTCCTTCGCGCGCGGGCGCATCCAGTCGGCCTTCTCCCCGGCCGGCTCGTAATACCAGCCCTCGCCCGGCGTATAAATCAGCGGCGCGGGCGAACGGAACGGGATCAGCGCCACAAATGCGGCGACGGCAAATAAAAGGAGAAACCGGCGATTCATGCGCTGACGTTAGCGACCTTAAATCCGCAAGTCAAGACGGGCGCAACTAACTAGAAACCAGCCAACCCGGGATGTAGAGATGACGGCACACTTGCACCATGTCGCTGTGCGATGCTCACTAATTGCAATTTCGCCTCTTTAATTTTTTGTTCCGCCTTTCTAAATGCGCCCTGCTTGTCAATTATTTCAAACATTACTCTTTTGGGAGAAGCAACAGACAAGACATCATTTAGATTCATACCCTGCATACCCGCTGTCGCATGGACAGCCTGAATATAGATTGTCCAACTTTGTCGAAAATCAGCAGGACAGCCGCTTACGTCAATTTTGAGCAGCCTTTCTTCGTAAGAATGCCAATTTATTGCCTTTGTTGAGGAAGCCAGCAGCGAGGCCTGCTGCTCTTGGAACACAGAGTTCATGGCTCGATGTGCCAGAACATTTTCCACCCAAAAAAAAGTAATCACCGCCGCTACGATAACTGCTAAACGTAAAATACGTTTTTTCATGCGCCAATCGGAATCATCCATGATACACAATCAACAAGCCGTAGTCGTTCAGGATTTTCTGCGTGCCCACGTCGAAGTAAGTGTAGGAAATCGTGTGAAGGCTCACCATGTTCTGCTCGCCGATCTCGTTCAGAAACTCCGTCACCTTCTCGTCAAATTTGTCGTGGCCCGACTCGATGCAGCTCGCGTGCTTGATGGTGTGGATGCGGATCTGCTTTTCACCTTTTGGTTTGGTGCCCAAGGGCGGCGCGGCTTTTTTGATGAGAACCTCGCCCGGCTTGTTGCTCACCGGCACCTTGAGGTGCATCTCCACCTTCGCGGCGGCGGACGACGCCATGACGCTTGGCGCGAGGCTCGGCGCGTGGGCATCGGATGGCGGCGGAACGGCGGCGGTTCTGGTGGATGCGGCGGGGATGGTGATGGTCTCGTGACATTCCGGGCACTCGATCTCCGAGCCGGCGCCTGAGCTGTCCACGGCCAGTTCCTGTTCACAATTGGGGCAGTTAAAAACAATGTCCATAAGCCGGATTGGGTTGAATGGTTTTCTATGCTCCGACACTAAACCCGCGCCACGTTCCAGACCAGAAAAAAATCACGTAATTATCACCCCTCCGTCCGGCTTGCGCCAACGCCCCCCGCCTCCGTCTTCATCACCGACGCCGAGGACGGCCTGCTTCACGACTACGAAGTGTGGCTGGAGAAACTCGCCCCGCACGCGCCCACGAAAAATTGCTCCCACAACCTCACCGGTGAGAACAATGCCGACGCGCATGTAAATTTTACATGCCAAAAATTAAGCTTCCGATGGTCTTCCGTGGCGTGCGGGGTGGCAAAAATAACGTTGTTTTGGTCATCAATGAGGCGCGGAAGGCCAAATCAACGTTCCGACGGTCATCCGTGGGGGCGGAAGAGTAAGCAATCGTTCCGACGGTTTCCATTAAAGCGGCGGTGGGCCGCCGCAAAACCTCGCGGAACTTTTCAGGCGTGCTGGCAATATACGGCCACAGTTTTATTGAAACCGCTTAAGGAAACGCTGAATTAATCCATTTGTATTGGTTTCGTAGCGACGCTGGG
>CAYPTV010000321.1:0-4170 GCA_964413505.1 uncultured Bifidobacteriaceae bacterium
CGCAGATTGAAGCCGCCATGCAGAAAAAATTCACCGTGCCGGCAAATTAATTTTCGACGCAAAATCCCAGACTGCTCCCGCAAAGTCCCAGCCTCTTCCCGTGGAATCCTGAATTCCTCCCGCGAAATCCTAAATCGTTCCCGCCAAGGCTGGACTCCGCCCGCGGAATCCTCAACCTTCCCGCGAAGTCCTGACCGTTCCCTCAAAAGCCAGCCTCTCCCCGCGAAATCTCTGCCGCCTGCCGCGAAGTCATAAACGTTCCCGCAAAATCCAAAACCGGTCCCGCGAAATCCTGACCGCCAGAAAAGACTTCCAACCTGCTGTTCTTGAGCAATTTACGGGTTTAGATGCCATCTGGACATGGTTCAGCGCCGTAGGCGCGGCATCTTTGTAGAAACCACCCGCAGAAGAAATCCAAGCTCCGTAGGAGCGGCATATTCCGCCTGTTCACCCGAAGATGTCGCTCCTGACGGAGCTTTCCCGTTTTGCCCGACCGAACTACAAAGATGTCAGCCCTACGGGCTTTCAATAAATGCCCCACCGGTCGCTTTCCGGCCTCATCAAACATTAGAAAAAAAACTTTTGACAACCGGATCGAAAGGGTATTTAACTCAATCCATGAGCAATCACATTCCTCATTTCCCCATCGCAACCCTCACGCACAACGGCAAGCTGATCACCGACGCCGCTGTGGCCAATCCGGCAGTCGCCGCGCGACTGGCCGCGAATTACATCACCGACACCACCACCGTTCTCGGTAAAGTCACCGGCGACATTTCCGGCCAGAAAACCGCGCACGGCGAACTCGGCAACCTCACGCCCGTCCAGCACGCGAATCTGGACACGCTCCAGCTCTGGATGAATCAGGCGCGCAAGACCGCCAAGCTCGCCTTTGCCGGGCAGGACGTGAAGCTGCATCAGGAATTTCAAGTGGGCGTGAACACCCCGCACGACCTCGGCTCCGTGCTGGGCCGCGCCGACATCATCCTTGGGTCCGTGCAAAACGCGGCCAACCTTGCCGCGCTTAAACTCAAAGGCTGGACGGATGCCGACACCACGGCGTTTCTGGCCGCGCGCGGAAGTTTTGGCACAGTCGAGCAGGCACAGGCCGCCGCCAAGGGCGGGGCAAAAGGAACCACCACCGTGAAGAACGCGGACGCCGCCGATTTATACGAGCGGCTGCTGACCATTCAAAACGCCGCCGACCTGCAATGGCCCGTCAGCAATCCCGCCAATGCCGGCATCCGCGACCAGTTCCGGCTGAACCAATTCCCGCCCGCCGGTGGCAACGGCACAACGCCCACGCCGCCGACTCCGCCCGCCACACCGGGCAAATAATCCCTTCTCCACTTTGGGGAGAAGGTGGCGAAGCCGGATGAGGTGAAACAAAATTAAACGCAAAGCGGCCTTCGGCAACGGAGGCCGCTTTTTTGCAATTTGGATTTCAAAAAAGCTTTTGCTGGTGTTCGCCTGCAACTATTTCTTGTGGCATTTCCGACATTCCATCATGGCGGGCAGCCGCGCAAACTTCACCCCAACTGAAGAAGTAATTGTCGAAATACTCAATCGGATGTTTGCTCATTTCCATCACGTCATCACGAGTCGGCAATCTCCCAAGTATTCGGGCGATGTGGCGAACTTCCAATTGAAGCTCTTTCTTGCTCACCTTATATTTCTGTTTTTGAAGTCGCTCGACGCGGCTGTTTTTGGCTTGGGGAATTTCCTCACGTTTTCCAAACGGGTCTTCACCCTGCAAAATCATGTCGTGCCGGTCTTGAGCAAGCTTGTGATATTGCGCCGACATTTCTATGCCGATAAACCGACGATTCATCTGATGCGCCACCAGAGTTGAAGTGCCTGCGCCATTGAAACAATCCAGAATTATTTCATTCGGTTTTGTGAAAAGCGTATAAAGCCGCCGCATCAATCCCGGAGGAAGTTGACATGGATGATCAACCCGCCGGCTATTGTGTTTCAACCGATGAATGTCATACCACAAATCTGAAAAACTTGTCCGGTCAGTGAGTTTTAATTTGTTGCGTGAATTGACGCAATTGGCGCGAATACAAAAAAACTCCTCCATCGGCGGGGAATGTTTGCCAGCATCCGTCGAGAGGAAGTCTGCTTCAAGTCCAGGCAACGAACGAGGCTCGCCTTTTGAAAACAAATGATTGCATAGTGAGTTTCGGCGGAACAACAATCTGCCGTGGTGAATCCTGAAAAACCAATTGAATTGCCAACGTTGAAATGGGTGAAAAGTAAATTGCGAAACAACGTAACGTTTCGCGTGCGCGAAAAAGTGCTGGCGGCTTATGTCATCGGCTCAACTGCAAAAGGAACGACCGAAGCCAACAGTGACCTCGACATTGCGCTTGTCATTCCGGCCAAGCGGCGAATTTCAGCCTTGAGATTGAGCGAGCGTTTTCATTTGAAAATGGCTTTGACCGCTGGCATCTATCCGACATTCCTTGGAAAGCGCGTTGATTTTCAATTTTTCTTTCCTGACGACGCGATTTTGGCTACATATCCAGCCATCAAATTGACATGAGCACTGAAACCACCGTCGGCATGAGTCCGGCATCATTGGAAAAGGTCGGCGTTGGTCTGGTGTGTTCTGCTGAAACTTTTCGTGGATGCAGCATTCAACTCGTCCGCAAGAATTCCGGTTTCAACGGACTCTCCACAAATAAGGGCGGTGAGGTTCGCAAAATCGAAGTAAAATCAATGGCGAATGGCTACAAGTGGATCGCCATCAGCAGCCTCATTGCGATTGATAAATTATTTTTCGAGCGGGACTATTGGATTTATTTCGTTCTCCTTCCGCAGAACTATGTCGTGATGACAAAAGGTTTTCCGTTCGTCAAGCGCCAGTTGAGTTTTACACCCAACGACGATTCAATTAAGGCGCTTCAGGACTGGATGAAGGCCACGCGGAAGCTGGGGAAAATTTCAGGTTTGAAATTTCTCCCGAAGCTTCAACTCAAATTTCCAATCGGCGTGGATGAAATCGTCCAGAAGTTAATCAAGAATCCGGCTGACGGAACTTGGCGGGATTCAGTAATCGAAATTTGGCAGAACAAAGATGGGTGGAAACGGCTATATGCGGCTTCCGAGGACGAGGACTAAACTCCGCGACCAATTCCAGCGCCGTAGGCGCGATATCCTTGTAGAAACCAGCCCCAAACAAATTTCAAGCTCCGTCAGGAGCGGCATATTCGGAAATCATTCCTCGCCGGTTTTGAAAATATATCGCGGGTCGTATTCCACGCCGAACTTTTCCAGCAGCGCGACGTATTCATCGCGGAATGATTTCTTGGCGTGATGCTTTTGCTGGTTCTCAATGTAACGAATCACCGCGCCGAGTTGGGAGCGGGAATATGAAAATGCCCCGAAACCTTCCTGCCAAAAAAATCTTCCCATCACCCAATGCTTCTCATTGATGAATTTTGAAGAACCGGCTTTTACATCGCGCATCAATTCCGAGAGAGATGAATCCGGTCGCAGGCCGACCAGCAAATGCAGGTGATCCGGCATATTATTGATGGCAATCAACTTTTGTTTCTGACCAGAAACGATGCCTGTAATGTATTTTTGCAACTCGTCGTTGTGTTCGGGCTTGATGAGGCTTTGCCTGCCTTCAACGGCGAACACGACGTGGATATAAATTTGCGTGTAGGTGTTGGCCATGCGCCGAAGATGCCGCTCCTGACGGAGCTTGAAAATCATTTTATTTTGATTCTACAAAGATGTCGCGCCTACGGCGCTTTACGCTGCAAGCACCATCAAATGTTTCAGAAAGAGATTTGCAGGGAAATCTTTCATCTGTCCGAGAACTTTAATCCATGCGTTTGGGCTGCTGTCTGACACATCCAGAATGGAAATAAATTTGTCTTGGGTTTTTATCAGTTTCGGAATAACGCTGATCGCCTCCTCCTTTGCCCGTAATTTGTCCGGCCAAAAAAGACTTGCGCGGGGTTTTAGTTCGTCCGGCGTCGGCGTGTAATTATTTGCCATGCGGCGAGTTTGCGGGGAAAATTTGTCAGCGTCAATTCCGCGTTCGCCCGCCGTGTTCGCGCCCGTCGCGGCAAGCCGTGGTCAAATCAAAATAAAAAATGTGTTGCGTTCGACCGGGTTCGGGGCTTAAGAATCTGCCGCGACATGGGCAAAACA
>CAYPTV010000322.1:0-4163 GCA_964413505.1 uncultured Bifidobacteriaceae bacterium
GTGTGAATCCAGTGCCATTGATCCGCCGCCAGCCAGTGCAGCACGCGCGGCAGGCGATACGCCAGCGCGTCGTAATTCGTCGGCGCATAAATCGCGCCGCCCAGAAATGCCATCGCCGCCAGGATCAAAAACGCGAGCGGGAAAGGTTTGCGGAAACGCCGCCAAACCTTCTGCCAGCAGACTTGCGGAAGGATGTGCGCGGAATTTTTCCTTCTCCAGACGAGCAGCGCGACGAACCACAGCGCCAGCGCAGCCGCATAGCCGCCGGCGTTCAACTGACGCATCGCCGACAGCGCCCAGCCCGCGCAATTCAGATACGCACAGAACCAGATCCAGATCAGGACGGCATTCAGCATGATTAATTGTCAGCGCAGGAAATTATATTTGACAATGCACCACAACGCCCGGCATCCGTCGCGCCAGCCGGCTTTTTTTCCCTCCGCGTAGGTATGGCCCGAATAGGAAACGCGACCATGGCCGTGATCTCCGGCTCGATGTCGGCGTTGGATTTGATTTCGGTCATTTGACGGTTCGGTTCGACGGAAGCTGGCAAAAAAATTTCGCAAATGCAATTAAAACCACAGATGGACATGAATTGACACGGATAAAAAACTTTTTGTCCGCAGATTGCGCAGATTTTCACAGATTAAAATTCCCCGGTTCTTCTGCGAAAATCTGTGAAATCTGCGGATGATTTCCCAAATTAGGAATTGCGCCCGCCGCCAAAATCGTAAATCGTAAATCCAAAACCATAAATTCATCATGCCCTCATTCGACATTGTTTCGCAGGTCAACTCGATGGAAATCGAGAACGCCGTCAACCAGGCCAAAAAGGAGCTGGCCAACCGCTTCGACTTCAAGAACACCAAATGGGAGATCGTCCTCGATAAAACCGAGATCAAGCTCACCGCCGACAACGAGTTCAAGGTCGCCACGCTGAACGAAATCGTCATCGGCAAGCTCGCCAAGCGCGGCATCAGCATGAAGAGCATCGAGCAATGCGACCCGGACATCTCGCCGCTCGGCCACGCGCGCCAGAGCATCAAGATCAAGAACGGCATCGCCAGCGACGTGGCCAAGCAGATCACCGGCTTCATCCGCGACGGCAAGTTCAAGGTCACGACGCAGATCCAGGGCGACGAGGTGCGCGTGAACAGCAAGAGCCGCGACGAATTGCAGGCCGTCATCGCCGCCGTCCGCGCCAAGGAATTTCCCGTGGCCGTGCAGTTCGTGAATTTCAGGGAATAACGAGCGTGATAAATAAATGTTCAATCCGCTTGCCGTATTTGGCGCGGGATTGGCCATTTCCCAATCTGAGCAGCTTGCTTTCGGGATAGATCGAGGGCGGGGATTCGCATCGCGCGCAGTTTTGCAGCAAACGCGGGGAAATTCAATGACATGAATTGCACCAAAGGCAACTGGTCGCGGAGCCAAAGCGCGTGGCGACACCAACGAGGTGCGACGGATTCGGGAGTTGATCTGGGAAGAGTCAGACAATCCAAAATGACGCCTAATATCCAGATAGGCTGCATTTTCTTCCTCCTGTGGCATCTCTAATTCCCCGCGCTTGCGGAGGCGGGCTTTTCCGGCACTCTTCCGGCATTTTTCCGTCTCTGGCAGGCTTTTGTGGAGGCTTCGGCTGACTTTGGGAACAGCGGCGGAGGGCCGCCGCAGTCCAAAACGCTGCCGCGCGGTTCCTTGATGAACTTCAACGCGCTGCGTCTTGGGCTGCTCCAGCCCGCTGGAGCTTTTTCCGCGCGAACCGGGGCGTGTCCGCATCAACAAAATTCCCAAAACCACCCCAAAATCATCTTCCACCGTCTGTTTCCGTCATTTTATTGCCTTTGCCATACTTTGCGGAACGTTCCGCAATCGTTGCGGGACGTTCCTCAATCCCTAAGGGATACCCCTAGACGACTAAGGGATACCCCTAGAAAGAATAGGGGCGTTCCCCAATTGTCAGGGGACGTTCCTTTATGATATAGGGTTATTCCTGAATGTTTGAGGGATGTTCCCCGGCTGTTGCGGGGCGTTCCTCAATCGTCGCGGAACGTCCCGCAATGTTCGCGGGATGAAATTTTTCCGCAGGAATTGACTGAAAAAGCGCTGATTGATGAAGTTTTAGCTTAATAACAGACAAATTTGTTCCATAACCATCACAGAAACCTCAACTCACAACACCAAAAACTTATGGCCAAGGCAGATTTAATGCAAAAGGGCGCGATGCCGTTCGCGCGGCAGATGATGATGTTCAAGGAGAACATCGGAACTTACGCGGTGATTCTCGGTTTGTCGCCGGAGCAGGTGGCAACGCAGGCGGTGGATGCGGATTATTACAATCAGGTGGTCGCGAATCATAATTTGGTGCAAGTCCACGCGCAGGGGTGGACGGCTTTGAAGAAGTCGCTGCGCCGGGGCAAGAAGTCGGACGTGCTGGAGTCGTTGCCCGATCTCAATCTGGACTATTCGGCGGCGCCGGTGCCGGCGGGGGTGGAACAACGGTTCCGCGTGCTCGTGCGCCAGATCAAGCTCAGTCCGCATTACGACCTGACCATGGGCGTGAGATTGGGCATCGAGGCGACAGACCGGCCCGCGCCGGATTACTCGGCGCTGCAGCCGAAGATTACCGCAGTCGTCAACGGCGACCGTGTCATGTTGGGCTGGGACTGGCAGGGTTTCCGCGCGTTTCTGGACCAGTGCGAGTTTCAGGTGGACCGCAACGACGGTCGCGGCTTCGGGCCGCTGACGCACAGCACGGTTCCCGGTTCCGTGGACAAGACGCCCTTTCCCGCCGTGCAAACGGTGTGGCGTTACCGGGCCATTTATCACGCGGACAACGTGCAGGTGGGCCAATGGAGCCAGATCGTGAGCGTCACCGTGCCGCAGTAAGCGGCGCAGCGCCGTAGCAGCCGACGTTAGTCGGCTCATTTTTTGCCGGATGATTTTAATTGAGAGCGGACTCACGTCCGCTGCTACGAACAAACAACGCTGGACAGTCGCGGGCGGGAGAAATAATGTAGCCTCATGAAAACCCAATTGACCGCCCTCATGGTGTTCGCCTTCGCCATCGCCAGCATTGCGGATTTAACTCAAGAGACAAACCAGCCGGCACACCTAATCCCAATTGACCCGCGCGCGATGCAGATGCAAATGGCCATCCTTAAAGATCAGGACATTCACAAGGTTGAGGAATTGCTCAAGCAGGGGGTGGCAATCAATGCACCAATCGGCTGCGGAACGTTCAACCCGCTGGACGGAGCCGTTTCAACCCAGAACCTTAAGATGCTCAAGTTTCTGCTGGCGCATGGGGCCAAGCCCCGGGGCCACGAAATTGTCGAAGCCGCTTTTATAGAGAATCCGAAGACCGCCTTGAACTTCGTCAAAATGTTGTTGTCGGCGGGTGCCGATCCGAACTCAACCACGGACGTCAATTCGAGCGTGACCAACAATAACGGTTCCACAGCAATATCCAATGCGGCGTTTCGGGAAAATCGCGATTTGGTGGTCTTGCTGCTCGCCCAACCCCATATCAAAGTTGACGTGCCGGACGGGGGCGGCGACACCGCGCTGATGTATGCGGCTGACAACGGTTCACAGGACATCGTGGATTTACTGATGAAAGCCGGGGCCAATCCACACCTCAAAGACTCGTGGGGAGAGACGGCTACGGATAGGGTCGAAAGAGTCATGGCGAGAAAAAAGGCTGTCAAGCCTTACGTTTATGTCAGCGGAGGAGTGGTTAAACCCGGTTGTTATCATTGGGTCCAGGGAATGACCGCGCTTGATGCCATTCACGCTGCGGGCGGTTTCACTAACTTTATCTCCGGCCCGATTCTGATCACTCACATAGACCAAACCTGCGAAATTTGGAACTATCCGCCAGCCACGATGGATGCCACCAACCAGCCGCCAGTGCTCAGTCGGAACGAAGATGTATATGCGCCCATTTTTTGAGTGGTCGCGGTCATAATGGCGTGCCGGACGCTATTATTTCAAAATTACATCCAAACTTAAATGATGCCCAACTCGTAGTCGTCTAATACGACAGTTGAACGTTTTTCAAAGGCTAAATTTCTTTTTCCCGCGCGCGTTTCGTGGTTAAATTTTTCCCGCGATGATTCAATACCTCGATTTGCTGCGGCACGTCCTCGAACACGGCAAGT
>CAYPTV010000323.1:0-4150 GCA_964413505.1 uncultured Bifidobacteriaceae bacterium
GGGTTCGCGCCGGATTATCCACCGATTCCGGCGGGTGTGCAATCAAATGCACCAGGTGTGCCTCCAGACGCACAGTTCCTCAAGACTTGGACAAAGAGTAAATTCAGGAGCATGAAAACAATCAAATCAGGCAAA
This sequence comes from uncultured Bifidobacteriaceae bacterium, assembly GCA_964413505.1. Classification (GTDB taxonomy): domain Bacteria; phylum Verrucomicrobiota; class Verrucomicrobiia; order Limisphaerales; family UBA11358; genus UBA11358. The sequence continues at coordinate 136 of CAYPTV010000323.1, forward strand.
AGTCTGAAAACTCAAGATTCTTTTGCAACTACAAACTGTCCATCGGCATATCAAACCAACTCAACGCAATCGAACACGACACAACCAAAACCATGAAACCTCGCACCAACCATATGAAACCACACAGATTGCTGCTTACATCATTATTATTAACGGCGGTTGCGCTCTCGGCGAGCGCTCAAGGCACGGCCTTCTGCTATCAGGGCCGGTTGAACGACAATGGCAGTCCGGCCAACGGACTGTATGATGTGCGCTTCATGGTTTTGGATGCGCCCAACAATGGCAACCTGCTTGCCGGACCGGTGACTAATTCCGCCACCGGCGTAACCAACGGGCTGTTTGCGGTGACACTGGATTTTGGCAGCAAAGTTTTCACCGGGCCGGATCGCTGGTTGGAACTTGACGTGCGAACGAATGACAACGGACCATTCACAACGCTGCTGCCACTCCAGCCGCTTCTGCCGATGCCGTATGCCATCATGGCCAACACGGCCAGCAACCTGCTGGGCACGCTGCCCGCTGCGCAATTGACCGGGGGCACGGCACCGATCAACATTACCGGCAGCGCGGCTTCCGCCACCACAGCAATGACGGCGGGCAGTGCCGATTCTGTTGCTGCGGCAAACATCAGCGGCACGATTTTGAATTCCTCGTTGCCAGCCAGCCCGAATTTTATGGGCACGGTCACGGCCACTTTTTTTTCAGGCAACGGCACGAATTTGACTTCACTGAACGCCAACAATCTTGCCAGCGGCACGGTGCCCTTGGCGCGGTTGCCATCGGTGCTGACAACCAACAATTCCGCGAATCTGACCATTGGCGGAACCAATATCGTCGCGCCGCTGACCGTGCTGCCGGCGGTGCCGACTGCCGCCATCGGTTCGGTGGGCACGGGCTGGGCTCCGTATTGCGTTGCGGTGGCCGGTCGCTATGCCTATGTGGTGAACTATGATGGCGACACGCTGCAAGTTATTGATGTCAGCACACCATCGGCTCCCGTCGTTGTCGGATCGGTCAGCACGGGCACGGAAAGTGGTCCCAAATCCGTTGCGGTGGCCGGTCGCTATGCCTATGTGGCGGACTATGGTGATAATGGCCACAATTTGCAGATTTTTGATGTGAGCAATCCGTCGGTGCCGGTCAGTGTTGGTTCCGTAGCCGCAGGTTACGCAGAATCCGTTGTGGTGAGCGGGCACTATGCCTATGTGACCGGCGATGGAAACCCGTTGCAGATTTTTGATGTGAGCGTGCCCTCGGCACCGGTCAAAGTTGGTTCTGTGAGCGGGGTGGGTGGCACTTCCATTGTGGTGGCCGGGCGTTATGCCTATGTGGTGGGCTATCCCAATGGAATCAAACAAATGAGTATTTTCGACGTAAGTAATCCGTCTGCGCCGGGCATTGTGAGTTCAGCCGGCACGATCAGTGATCCATCTTCCATTGCGGTGGCCGGCCGCTATGCCTACGTGATGAGTGACAGTTCCCAAGGTGTCAACACATTGCAGATTTTTGATGTGAGCAATCCATCAGCACCGGTCAGCGTCGGTTCGGCAGGCGCAGGTAACGGCTGGGCGTTTTCCATGGCGGTGTCCGGTCGCTATGCCTATGTGGCGAACTACAATGCCAACACGTTGCAAATATTCGATGTGAGCAACCCGTCGGCACCGGTCAGCGTCGGTTCAGTGGGCGCGGGGGGTTATCCCCAATCCGTTGTGGTGAGCGGTCGCTATGCCTATGTGGCGAACTATGTAGGCAACACCTTGCAAATTTTTAATTTGGGCGGGGCTTACCTCCAGCAGCTTGAAGCCGGAGCGATGGAAACGGGCACGTTGCAAATCCGTGACACGGTCATTGTGGGCAACAACTTGGACGTGCTCGGGGGCCTGACAGTCAGCGGTAGCGCGCTGATTTCGGGTGGCTTGAGTGTGAACAGCCTTGTCGGTGGGATAACGACAAACCTCCTGATTGGCGGGCATACGTTTTACTACACCAACGGCATCTTGATGAACATCCAATGAAAACTTTCTTAAAAATCACGCTGCTGCTGGTTGCATCAGCGATTCACGCGCAGCAATACTCGATTGACTGGTATAAAATCGCCGGTGGCGGCGGCACCAGCACCGGTGCGACCTGTCAAATCATCGGCACCATCGGCCAGCCGGATGCGAGCGGCGCGATGACCGGCGGCAATTATTCCTCGACCGGCGGATTCTGGAGTCTGATTTTTGTCGTGCAAACTGCCGGCTTGCCGAACTTGGTCATCACCTTTGTCAGTCCGAACAGCATCGTCATTTCCTGGCCGAACACGGGCAGCTACACCTTGCAGCAAAATTCCAATCCAGCTGACGGGGCTTGGACAACCAGTGGTTATCCCACCACTACCAATAATGGCACGAACAGCATCACCATCACGCCGCCCACGGGCAATTTGTTTTTCCGCTTGAGCAATCCGTAGCCGGGGCCAACAAAAAAAGGCTTCGTTCAGGTTAATGGGGACTGCATCCACCGGGTCCCGACGCCGCTCCGCGCCGGCGGGCAAGATTAAAGCCTCATTAAATATTGCCTGACCGAGATGACTTCGCATTTGACCCACTGGGTCCGCTTCTCCTGCCCATTGCAACAGCGAATCCGCCAGCGCGGACCAGCTTCGTGGTTACAGAACGAATGGCGTGGTTAACCGCGCCTTGGGCAATTCAAAAAAGGGGACTTACATACAAAGTTACCCCAAAAATCGCCTTATTTAACAAGGGTTTATGAGATTTCAGGGGGTGATTTGTGAGGGCTTTGTTTCGTTTGGCAGTGTTGAAAATTCGGGAGATTTTTCAAAGAACAAAACTTTGTATTCGAGGCTGTTTTCATGTGCCAGACGAATACCGTCAGCGAGAAATAGCAAGCCGACATCTGCACGAATCAAGAAAGTCCCTGTATTCAACCTTTCGACACCTTTACTGGTTTCAGCGTCATTATCGAATCTTTCTAGGGCTTTCCACCATTTCGAGAGGGCGATGCTGTCAACGGATGCTTGGCCGGTTTTTATCGGCCTTTTTATCACGAGTAAAATCGAATGCACGCCAGAAATCAGACGCCAAAATCGAAGGGTTGTCAAATGCTGAAAAGGTTGACGCAAACCGGCCAATTTCCGATGCTCTAAAATCATGCCAGACCCAACAAAAACCAGTATCGCCGAGTGGTGGCAATACGAACGCCGGGCATTTAACAGAGCCAAGTCAGAAATCGGGTGGACGGCACTTTTTATCAGTATTGGGGGTGCTATGTTAAGCGGCGGATTCGCGTGGGCAATGGGATGGAAAAGCAGCCATGATTCAATGGTGATATTTCTTTCTACGGTTTTCGGGCTTGTGGGTTCTTTCACAATCTTCTTTTTGGCCAAATTGCTCACAGCACCAGCGAAATTGGAAAAAGAGGCCAATGAAAAAGCGGCGCGGATTGAAAATCGTTTCGTTGAAATGGAAAAACGGATTGTGGCCGCGCATAAAAAGCACACCGACCTGCTGGAAAGCCAAATTCAAACACTCCAGACACAACTTGACGACAGGGAAAAACGACTGAAAATCGAAGAGGCGTTGGGCGATTATCACCTGCTCATTTTGTCCCGTGTCCGCGAAATAGAACGGATGGGGTCTTTTGAATTCACTAATAAAAATGCAGAAAGCTACACGCGAGAGGTTTTCGATCCAGACACACAAAAGTTATTGAATGAGGTTGAAGCCTTTTTGGGAACAAAGATAAAAGGAGCATCAATTGCCACTTTTCGAGACCCTGCCGGTCGCCCACCAACCCCAACAAAAAGTCAATCCGATTTCAAGGGAAATTACTGGCAGGCCGTCATTGACCATTTGAAGCACCGAGCGACCCGGCTAATGAAGATAATTGACAAATACACTGAAAACAAAGGCGAAAATAAGTGAAAAAATCTTCATTTTGACACTTGACAACCCAAGCGTTTTAGGGTAACTTGATTCCAGAATGAAAACGACATTTGAGTTCAAGACACTGA
>CAYPTV010000324.1:0-4144 GCA_964413505.1 uncultured Bifidobacteriaceae bacterium
CGGGCATGAATTACATTTGCGAGAAGGCGACCGGGCCGGACAAGACCTGCAAGTTTCGCACCGGCAAAATAATTTTGCAGCAGACAATCGAGCCTGTGCAGGTGAAGAAGCTTCTCAATGAAGGCAAAACAGATTTACTCAAGGGATTTGTCTCCAAGAAAAATAACCGCAAGTTCGAGGCATTTCTCGTTTTGAAGGATGGCGGAACGGCGTTTGAATTCGCGCCGCGCGAAAAGAAATCAAAATCCGGCGCGGCTAAGGCGGGCAAGTCAGCCGAGCCGCTGCCAAAAATGGATTTCACCGGCAAAGAGGTGCTCGGCAAATGCCCGAAATGCGGTGGAAAGATTTTTGACACGGAAGCCGGCTATTATTGCGAAAATTCGCAGCGCGATGTAAAGGCGTGCAAGTTCAAGATCAGCCGGGAAATTTTGCAGCAGCCGGTTGAGCCGGCGCAGGCGAAGAAAATCCTCGCCGACCGCAAATCCGATTTGCTCGACAAATTCATTTCCAAAGCCGGCAAACCGTTTCCTGCGTATCTTGTGATGGACGAGAAGGGGAAGATCACCTTCGATTTTCCGCCGCGCGAATAAATCTGAAACCATTTCATCGCCGGAATGGTCTAAAGTGTCGTAGATCCAATTCCGCCCATGAAAAAAACATTTCACGTCCTCGTCTTGCTTGCTGTCTGCGCATTGTTCATTTCATGCGCGGCGCAGCGCGGCCCGGTTTCTTCCGCTGCAAAAAAGCCCGCCGCCCGGCCCGGGACATTCGATGTCCGCGCATTCGGGGCGAAGGGCGACGGCAAGACGAAGGACACTGCGGCGTTTCAAAAGGCGCTCGACGCCTGCAAAGCCGTTGGCGGCGGAACCGTTTCCGTGCCCAACGGTTATTATCTCATCGGCAGCATCGTCATCGGCGGCAACACCACGCTGCGGCTGGGCGGCAACACCAGCCTCATCGGCAGCCCGGACATCGGGGATTATCCGCTCGTGCGCATCCGTTGGGAAGGCGAGTTCGCGCAGGGCCATCGCGCTATGATTTCCTCGGAAAAAACGGCCAACGTCACCGTCACCGGCGGATCCATTTTCGGGCCGCCGATCAACGTGAGCCGCTGGCGGAACCCACGCGGGCCGGCGCTGGTTGAATTCTCCGAATGCACAAACGTCACGCTCGAAAATCTTTCCACGCAGTATCAGCAGCTCTGGTCCATCCACCCGCTGCTCTGCACGAAATTCACCGCGCGAAATCTCACCATCCGCTCAATCCGTCCCAACGGCGACGGCATTGACGTGGATTCCTGCTCGAACGTGCTCATCGAAGGCTGCAACATTGACACGGGCGACGACGCCATCTCGCTGAAATCGGGGCGCGGCGAGTCGGCGATTGCGCTGGCGCGTCCGACGCAGGATGTCGTCATCCGCAACTGCACGCTGGTCAGCAGCCAGTTCGCCGCCATCGGCGTCGGCACGGAATTGTCCGGCGGCATCCGCAACGTGCTGGTGGAAAATTGCAACATTTCCGGCCATCAAAACGCATTCTTCCTAAAAAGCCGCGGCGGACGCAGCGGCTTCATCGAGAACTTCACCGGCAACTATCTCACCGTCAACGATTCGCCGACGATGCTGGCGATCAACATCCTGAACAAAGGCGTGCAGGCGGAAGATGCCGTCACCAACACGGATGAAAAATGGACACGCGTGAGCAATGTCCGATTCAGCAACGTGCTCGTTGAAAATGTCTCCGACCTCGTCCTCGCGCAAAACATCCCGGCGGCGATGCCGCTGGACGGGCTGTCCATTTCCAACATCATGGGGACGTGTGGCCGCGCGTTGCGGCTGGCGAACATGACAAATGTCGAAATCGCCGCGATCAAGGTGACGGGCTATCGCGGTGCGTTCGTGACCCAGACCAACGTGCAGGGCAGCGGACTCGAAGTGCCGAAGTAAAATTTTGCACATTCCTGTTGCTGCAAATTCCTGCGGACTGTTGTATCAATTCTGTGTGACCGACGATTTGACCAGTCAGCCGCAATTGACGGACAAGTGGATCCAGAAATTCCTCGCGCATCTCGCCACCGATCGTGGCGCGTCGGTTTATACCCAGCGGAATTACAAGCAGGCGTTGACGGAGTTTTCGCGCTGGCATACGGAAAGTCTAAAGTCCAAAGTCCAGAGTCCAAAGTCTGCGCCGGCCATTGCCTGGGAAAAATTGCAGCGCGATGACTTCCGCAGCTTCGTCCGTTTTCTTGGCCGGAATAATTTGAGTCGTGCGGCGACACAGCTCCGCTTCTCCGCGCTGCGGACGTTTTACAAGTTTCTCATCCGGCATGGCGGCGCCGAAAGTTCGCCGATAAAAAATCTTTCGCTGCCGAAACCGGAGAAGCGGCTGCCGAAATTTTTGACGAAGCAGCAGATGGAGGCGTTGCTCGTCGCGCCGTTCGAGCTTTTGAAAATTCAGAAATCGAAAAAAGCCGGACGACCGATTTCCCAGACCGCCGCAGTGCGTGATGTTGCGGTTCTCGAAACGATTTATTCCTGCGGTCTGCGCATCAGCGAGCTGTGCGGTTTGCGCGCGGACGACATTGACTGGAGCGAGCAAATCGTGCGCGTGCGCGGCAAGGGCAAGAAGGAACGGCTCGTGCCAATCGGCAAGCCGGCGTTGACGGCGATCCAGGATTATTGGAACACGTTCAAGCAGCCGCCGGGGGGGGCGTCGCCGGTTTTTTTTGCGGAGACAAAAAAACGCGCTCCGATCGGGGCCTGTTCGATTGCGAGGCGGTTGAAGCAATTTCTTGTCATCGCCGGTCTCGACCCCGGCCTGACGCCGCACAAGCTGCGGCACAGTTACGCAACGCACCTGCTGGACGCGGGTGCGGATTTGCGGAGCGTGCAGGAACTGCTGGGCCACGCGCACCTGGTCACGACGCAGGTTTACACGCACGTCACGACGGAGCGGTTGAAGAAGGCCTATGACGCGGCGCATCCGAGGGCGTGAAACCGGGCAATTCCAATTGCCGGACGCTTTTATGTTGAAATAATTTGAACACGCCGGTAGATTTGATCCTCAAAGTAACCAGATGGTTATGTGTCTCATGAAAACAATTATGAAAACAAAATTGCATGTGTTTATTTTTGCGGCTGCGACGGCATCGGTCGTGTTGACCGGTTGCGTGGATCCGAACGGCAACCCGGACAACACGGGGACGGGCGCATTGGAAGGCGGGGCCATCGGCGCATTCACGGGCGCGGTGATTGGCGGACGGAACGCCGGGCCGGGCGCGTTGATAGGCGCGGCGGCCGGGATGATTGCCGGCGGATTGATCGGGCATTCGATGGACCAGGCGCAACAGGAACGGCTGCGGGCGGAGGCTCCGCAAACTTATGTGCGCGTGGATCAAGGCCAGCCGCTGGGCATGACAGATGTAAAGGCTTTGGCCAAGGCCGGAGTCGGCGACGATGTCATCATCAGCCAGATCAAAAATTCGCACACGGTTTTCCGTTTGAGCGCGGCGGACATCATTGACTTGCACGGTGCCGGGGTGAGCGACGCGGTGGTGAATTTCATGATCAACACGCAGAATACCGCCGATGCGGCACCTGCGACGACATCAACCGTAGTTGTTGATGCCGCACCGCCGCCCGCGCCGGTGGAAACGGTGGCGGTCGTCGCTCCCGGACCCGGATATATTTGGGTTGACGGCGAATGGGTTTGGAACGGGCAGTGGATTTGGGTGGCGGGTCATTGGGGCTATCCGCCATATCCGCACGCAATCTGGATTCGCGGCGAGTGGGACAGAGACCCGCATGGCTGGCATCGGGCACCGGGACACTGGCGCTGATTTGGATTTGGTCGCGAAATGTCAATTTTGTTTTCCGCCACGATTGCATTTTATTTTTGCTGATTTGATTTCAATTTTTTTAGGACGAAGAAAAAAATAAAATTGTCTGTTGACAGGAACGGCATTGTTTAATAATTTCATCGGCGTCGGTAGTCCGTAAAACAAGAATTGGCCGGTAGCCCTTCAGATTTTCGAAAGGAAATGATTGAGGGGAACGGTTTTTTGTCGTTTTTCGTGTCTGGCTTGAACGGGTGATTTGTGCGCCCATGTAGCTCAGTTGGTAGAGCACATCCTTGGTAAGGATGA
>CAYPTV010000325.1:0-4115 GCA_964413505.1 uncultured Bifidobacteriaceae bacterium
GGGCGGCGCTAAATAATCCCGGAAGAAACAACTGATAACTCCTTGAGGCTTTGTCTCATTGAGACAGGATGCGATAGAAACCAGAGCCGGGGTTGGAAGATATGGGTGCCTGAAATGACAGGCCACCGCTGCCATTGGTTATGAACGGCAGATTGGTGGGTGTCCAATCAACAAGGTTGGTGCTGGTTTGAATGACCAGGCTGGCGATTTCCTGTGCGGTGAGGGTTCCCCGGATGGCAACAGAAAGGCTTTGGTTGGTTTGCACAAGGGACGTGTTCAAGAGTTGAGGCGCGAAGGCGTATCCGGAGATGCTTCCGCTGGCAGACAATGTGATCGTATCACCAATTAATCCGGAGTTTCCCAGATCAATGTTGCTGCCGGCGTTAAGATTAATCGCGGGGTGGCCGCTGATGTTCCCATTGAGCGCCTCCTGAAGGATGCCATCCTGACTGGTAATAATATCGCCTTGAGGAGTCTCAACGGTGATGTTGCCGGGAATAGCAGCGCTGCCTGGAACTTGTGACGTATCCACCAATGTGCAGGACAGAATGCCGCTGCCCAGCGCAGCTTCGGTATATAATGCGGCTTGTCCAGTGTCCGAATTGATGTATGAAACACTCACGCCGTTAACCGTGTTCCCGCCGCTCCCGACATTTACTTCACCCGTTTGCGATTCAACGAAAATGTTGCCCCCATTGAAGGCGGCAATTCGGGAACCATCTATGTCAATGTCGCCATAGGCCGTGACATTGACATTACCGGCCCCGGCTGTATAAACACCAAAGCCCACCTGCCGCACAGTGTTGATTAACTCCTGTGAACCCAGATATATTGAGCCGCCGGTGCTGGTCACATTGACATCGCCGCCTCCAATCGTTGCAATGGCCGAGGTCAGCATGTCCAGATCTCCTGACACGGTGACATTGACGGTGGCTCCAGAAGGCGTCAGCGGAACCAGACTGGCATAACGGCCATAACCACCCTGCGGATCAAACACATCGCAGGAAAGAATGCCGTAAGTATTGCCCAACTCAATAGAGCCGGCAGTTATATCGAACTGGCCGGGCCCACCAATGCGATAACCGAGGTTGCCATTCAAAAGCGAAGGTGCGCTCTGGCTTTCCGTATAAAGGGTCTGAACATCCGCCGGAGGAGCCCAATTATATGTATCCGTCAGGAAATGTCCGTTGGAATCAAGCACCGGCAGACCATTGACCAAGTGCAATATGGTGATCTGTCCCGATCCCAATGCCGATTCCACGGATGTGTTCATCGCTCCGGCAAAACCGAGACGTCCTGTAGCCGTGTTATAGACAAAACCTGGGTTGGTTCCGAGCAACTGGCCGCTTGGTTCAACTTGTATCGGAAACAAAGAAGCGCTTTCGATGGCATAAGAAGCCAATTGAGAGGCAGGAGTGCCATTTGGCACGGTGAGGTTGGCGATTGTGGCTGGATTCAAGGCCAGCGTGAAAACATCATCCCACGACTCGGCCATGCCGGGCAACAAGTCTGCGTTGGGAATGGCGGGAATGGTGACACTGTTGACAAACGAATACGGACTTTGATTGTAAAGCTGTCCCAATACCGTGATGGAGGTGACATCGCTGGAACTCAAATTCTGCCCTGAATAGCCGCAGCCTGTCATGTTGCCGTCCACAGTAATATGGGACGCTTCAGAGGTGATAAGATTTAAATTTTCCATGCTGCCTGAAATATTGATGACGACGGGATTGGGATTATTCAGCTCGTTCGGTATGGTGCCATGGTCGGTATCGCTGAATGAGCCGTTGCTGGCGGCCCATTGTGTCTTGGAACTGTCCGACATGAGCAGTTCTGGTGTTGAACCAGGATTGTTGGGTATGGATTGAAGATTTCCACCCGCCGTGGTGGTGATGGTCAAATCTTGATACGCAGAGGGAAACAAGGTCATATTCCCATGCAATGTCACGCCGCCTGAACCGGCGGTGACGTTCAAAATCGGCGGATAGATGATTGGAACTTCATCCGCAACCGACAGCCGTGGAACATTGACATCGGTCAAATACACGCCATTTCCAGCCGTCAAGCTAACCGTCGCCTGCGAACCATAGTCGAACAAATGAGCGGCTACAGAACCGTCATTGCCGGTGCTGTTGAAAACTCCGTTTGGATTGCGCACCTCCTGCAAATAAATATTTCCGTTTTGCGCAGTCACGTCCCAATCGCCGTCAATGACACTGAGCGCAACAGAGTTTCCACCGGAAGGAACGCCGACATTATTCACAGCGGTAATTGTTCCTAAACCATTGGCCAGCACATAATGTCCATACACGTTGTTGCTGGCGGTGATCGTGACATTTCCGGGTTGGGAGCCAAAAGCTCCGGTTCCTGCATCATCGCTTTCGGTTCCAGCCGGAAGATAACTGAGAACATTGCCACCAGCGTTAATGGTGACATTGCCACCGGCTGCCGTGCTGATCCCGCCCAAGCTGGGGGAAACAGTATAATAGGGTGGCACCAAGATATTATGATGAAGGCCAGTGGGCTGTTTGTATAAAAAACCATTGGCATCCGAACCGGTATTGACATCGCCATATTGCGCGGTCACGGCAATATTCCCTCCAGCCGCAGTTGTAATGCTGCCGGTGCCGCCGTTGACTGAACCTGTGCCGGTCCCCATCCAACCCGTCTGGACCTCATTGGCCGCCCAAAGGCTGATATTGCCATTCTGGGTTTGAATGTAGGCAGCACCGTCCAAATAAATGCCGTCACTACCCGAAGTGGGTGTGGAACCCGTCAGCGCCGTGCCGGCCACCAGGGAAACCGTCCAGCCAGACCCTGCCACAATGCCGGTGCCGTCCTGAATTGTAATATTATTTCCAGCCTGGATGGTCAGCACACCGATGGAAGCGCCAGACGGAAGATCCGGCAGATTCAATGGACCGCCGCTGATAATGACGTTGCCGGTGGCTTGCAGGGCAATGTTCGTTTGCCCAGCGTAAGAGGAGAACGAACTGACGGTCAGATCGTCGCTGAATGCGGTTGTCGCCATCGCTGGAATCAAGGCAAGCTTCCAGAAAATGGATCTCATTTTTAATCGCATTCTGATTTAATTGAAAAACAACCTGAAACTAGAGTAAAGATTGAGTTTGTTACTTTTCGATGACATATTAAGCGTCATTCCTCAATATTCGGATCTTGATTACGAGCAATTCAACCCTTTTCAGGAGGTGAGAAAGCCTTTTTGCTGGGTTTTTGACCTTTCTGCCCGTTTGGGAAACCTTTCTCCCTCGTTGGGAGACCTTTGTCAGGCTCTGACAAACCTTTCTCCCTCCTCGACAAACCTTTGTCGACGTCTGACAAACCCTTTTCGGTCATCGGGAAACCTTTGTCGATGATCGACAAACCTTTCTGGCATGTGACAAACCTTTGTCAACGCCTGACAAACCTTTGTCGGACACTGGGAAACCTTTGTCAGAGACCGACAAAGGTCTGTCAAACGGTGAAAAAGCAGTCTCAGGAGTCCCAAAAGGCCGGTCGCAAGGCCCGAAACCTGCCTCCCCACTGGAGAAACCCTTCCCACCTTGCCCGAAACCTTGGCCAGTCATGGAGAATACCATCCCGCCGCCTTCGAAAACTTGACCGGTCATGGAGAAACCCTTATCGCCGGGTGGGAAACCTTGGTTGCGAGGGCGGAAACCTGTTTTCCAGCCGGAAAAATGTCTGTCCTCACGCAATACCGTGAGACGGGCACGACGACATGGCTGAACGGCCCGGTCTGCACGCCACCTTCCATTTTTGACGCTCAACAGGCATCTGCGTTTTCAACGGCCTGTTCCGGCTCCGTTTTAGGGTCTCAAAATTGTTTCAAAAAGATATTGCACAATTATTTCAAGTTGATATATTCCGCGCTCCGTTTCTCTTGAACAAAACGGATTTAACTTGTTCACGGCAAAATCCGTGACGCGAAAAAATGAAAGCCAGACTTTACGAAAAATACGCAGGCGAGGTCGCCCCGGCGCTGAAGGAAAAGCGCAAATACACGAACATCCACCAGATCCCGAAGATGGTGAAGATCGTGGTGAACATGGGCGTGAGCGCGTCGCTGGAAAAGGGCGCGGTAGAGGATGCGGCGA
>CAYPTV010000326.1:0-4110 GCA_964413505.1 uncultured Bifidobacteriaceae bacterium
GCCATCAGCCAACCTCGAAATTTCATAACTTCGCTTTAATCAGCGTCTCCCTAACAAATAAAAAGCGTTCCCAATTGCCGGACGGGCAGGGCAGGGGGCATTTTGCGTCGTCCCCTAAATTTTCTTTCAATCGCCGGGGATGCCGGTATTTTGCGGGAAGTATATTTGTGAAATTTTGCGCGGTGGGTGTCAAAACCGGACAATTATGATTTTTTACTGGCTGTTTTCGACGACTGTGCGTGATGCTGTTGCCATGCGGAAGCATGTTTACCGGATGTTTTGCGCGCAGAGGGACTTGATGACGCCTACGGCGATACAATTGGTAAGCGGCGCGCTGCTGGATCTGCAAAAGGGGCTGGAGGATCATGTGGACAAGGCGATGTTGAAGAAATACATGGTCACGCTGGAGGTGACGGCTGGCAAGTGGCTAAGGCCGTATCCGCACGCCGGCATCCGCGAAAATGTGGAGGTGCTGCTGGTGGCCCTGGCTGTGGCGCTCGCCATCCGCACTTTTTTCCTCCAGCCATTCAAGATTCCCACCGGCTCGATGCAGCCGACGCTTTATGGCGTGACATCGAAAAATTTGCTTGATGATTCCGATTTCAAAATTCCGACGGGCTGGGCGCGGGTGAAGGAATGGTTTGAAGGAATTTCCTACGTTCATGTCGTCGCGCAGGCGGACGGGCCGGTTGATTCCTTCAGCCCGATGCGCCGGTTGCTGATTTTCAATATCAAGCAAACACTGACCATAGGCGGAGTCGAGCATGCGATATGGTTTCCGCCGGATTACGGCGAATCGCAAATAGCGGGCATGGATCCGTTTGTGTATCGTGCGCGTCTCTTTGAGCATCCAGACCATGTTTATCACAAAGGCGAGGACGTGGTGAAATTGCAGGTCAAGGCGGGCGACCATTTGTTCGTGGACCGGCTGACTTACAATTTCCGCAAACCCGACCGTGGCGACATCATTGTTTTTGAGACGGCGGGAATTCCAGAAAAAATGCGGCATAATCCCCCTTATTGGGATATTCCTGACGACGAATTTTACATCAAACGGCTCGTCGCGTTGCCCGGCGAAAAAGTTTCAATCGGAAATGACCGTCACCTGCGCATCAATGGTATGCGGCTTGACGCTTCTACGCCACATTTTGAAAACGTCTATGGTTTCGATCCCGACAAACCACCGCACGATAGCCAGTATTCCGGGCACCTCAACGGCACGGTCGCGCAGGAATATAATTTTGGCAATCTGCCGCAATTTCCAAATGAGGAAACCATTTATGATGTGCCCGCCAACGCCTGTATGCCGATGGGTGATAACACCTGTAGCAGCCTTGACTCGCGTTTTTGGGGAGCCATCCCTGAAAAATATGTCATCGGCAAATCATTCTTCGTTTACTGGCCGATCACGGAACGGTTCGGCATAGGCCACTGGTCAACGGCACAATGAGCGCGGCAAACCCCGAAACGGTTCTCATCACCGGCGCGTCCTCGGGCATCGGGCTGGAACTGGCGAAACTCTTCGCGGCGGAAGGCGGACGGCTGATCCTGTCCGCGCGAAACACTGGAGCCTTGGAAAAACTTGCCGGGGAATTGCGCCGCGAGCATAAGATCGAGGCGATTGTCCTGCCAGCGGATTTGTCATTGCCGGAATCTCCAAAACAAATTTTTCAGGAATTGTCAGAGAAAAAAGTTTTCGTGGATGTGTTGGTCAACAACGCCGGGTTTGGATTGCACGACGAATTTGTCCAGTTGCCGCTGGCCAGGCAGATGGAGATCATCCAGGTGAACATCATGGCGTTGACCGAGCTGACGGGATTATTTTTGCCCGGCATGGTTGAAAGGAAGCGCGGCGGAATCCTGAATGTCGCCTCCGTGGCGGGATTTTTGCCCGGACCGGGCATGGCGGTCTATTACGCGAGCAAGGCGTTCGTCTTGTCATTCACAGAGGCGCTGTTTGAGGAACTGGCGGGTTCGGGAGTGGTGGTTTCCGCATTTTGTCCCGGCGCTACGGAGACAAATTTCAGCCAGATTGCGCGCGGGCAGAAATCCCGCGCGTCCAAATCAGTGAAGATGCCTGCGGAACAGGCGTCCAGATATGGTTATGAGGCGTTCCGAAGAAAGCAGGCCGTCGCCATACCGGGCATTATAAACCGGTGCATGGTTTTCTTGATAAGAATCCTGCCGCGCTGGGCTGTAAGGAAAGCCGTCAATTCCTATAACAAACGGGATTAATCCAGCAAACAACCACAGACATTTTTGAATATGCCAGGACTAGTAATTATAGTAATACATACCCACAATGTTTGTTATATTTAATAAAGATTGAGTTTTTATTAATGAGGGCTGGAATGCATCACGCCAAATTCTTCATAGATTTTAAGATATTCCTCCACAGTCAGTTCCCACGAGAAATCCGAGCGCATTCCGTTTTGGCGGAAACGCCGGAGTAATTGAGGCTGTTGATAAATGGCGAGCGCCTTGCGGATGGCCTTCGCAAGGGCGCGCGCGGAGTATTCGCGGAATTTGATTCCGTTCGCCGCCGCCGCATCTTCTGTGAAGTCAACCACGCTGTCGTCGAGTCCGCCGGTCGCGCGAACAATCGGGATTGTCCCGTAACGCAGGCTATACATCTGATTCAGGCCGCTTGGCTCGAATCGCGATGGCATGAGGAAGAAATCGCACCCGGCCTCGATGCGATGCGCCAGCGGTTCGTTGTAGCCGGTGCGGACGGCGACCTTGTTTGGAAACCGGCGGCCTAGGGCGTGGTAGCCGCGCTCGAATTCCGGCGAGCCGCTGCCGAGCAACGCGAACTGGATGTCCGCGCTCAACATTTCCTCGAGAGCACCAAGCTGGATGTCCACGCCTTTTTGCTCCGCGAGTCGCGAAATGGTGCCGAAGAGCGGCAAGTTTTTTGTCACCGGCAAACCGATTTCCTTTTGCAGGGCGAGTTTGTTCGCGGCTTTGCCGGCGAGCCGTGCGGCTGAATACGGATGTGGGAGAAACTTGTTGTTCGTCGTGTTCCAAACTTCGTAGTCAACGCCGTTGAGGATTCCGAAAAGCTTGTTCTGCCGGCGGCGCAGAAATCCGTCGAGGCCGCAGCCGAATTCCTCCGTCATGATTTCGCGCGCATAGCGCGGGCTGACCGTCGTGATGGCGTCCGCGAAGGCGATTCCGGCTTTGAGGCAATTAAGATGTCCATAAAATTCCGCCGCTTCGATGTTAAAAAATTCCTCCGGCAGGTTTGTCAGCGCGAACGCCGCCGCCGGAAAAGTTCCCTGATACGCCAGATTGTGGATTGTCAGGCAGGTCGGCGGCGGATTCCCCCACCCTTCGCGCCGCTGTTGCAATATCAGCGCGGGAACCAGCGCAACCTGCCAGTCGTGGACGTGAACCACGTCCGGCCGCCACGGCAGATATCGGGCCAGATGCGCGACGCATTTGGAAAAGAATATGAACCGTTCCGCGTTGTCCGTATAGCTGCAATTGTTTTCCTCGTAAAGCGAAGCCCGGTCGTAAAATCCAGGATGATGGATGAAATAAACCGTCAGACCTTTTTCCATTTCCAGCGAAAACAATTCCGCCTGTTCGCGGCCCGCGCCCAGCGGCAGGTCGAACTCCCAGTCCACGCGCCGGATTTCCGGGAACCGCTCGCGGATGCCGCGATACAGCGGCGTGACGATTCGCGCCTCCTGGCCGTCCTGCGCCAGCGCCTTGCCCAGCGCGCCGACCATGTCCGCCAGCCCGCCGGTCTTGGAGAACGGATGCACTTCGCTGCTGGCGAGAAGAATATTCATTTACGATTTACGATTTACGATTTACGCGCCGCGAGCCAGAAATCTCGTCAATCGTAAATCGCATATCGCAAATAAAGAATGGTTTATACGGCTATGATTTTGTCCGCTTTCAAATACGGCTGCAACGCCTCTGGAATTTTCACGCTGCCATCCGCCTGCTGGTGCGTTTCAATCAGCGCGACAAACAACCGCGCCAGCGCCGTGCCGCTGCCATTGAGAATGTGCGGGAATTTGTTTTCCCCCGCTTCGTTTTTGAAGCGCAGGTTCATCCGGCGCGACTGGAAATCCTCGCAGTTCGAGCAGCTCGAAACTT
>CAYPTV010000327.1:0-4096 GCA_964413505.1 uncultured Bifidobacteriaceae bacterium
GCGACAACCGCGCGGCTCCTGCCGACTTTCGCCGAAATCTCCTCCTGCGTGAGCTGGAACAGTTCCGCGAGCTGCGCGTAACCATGCGCCTCTTCAATCGCATTGAGATTTTCGCGCTGCAAATTTTCGATGAGCGCGAGTTCGAGAACGGCGCGGTCGTCGGCTTCGCGCGTGATGACGGGAACTTCCGGCAGGTTCAATAATTGCGCCGCGCGCCAGCGGCGTTCGCCGGCGATCAGTTCAAAAAAATCCCCCCGCGCGCGGACGATGAGCGGCTGGACGATTCCCTGTTCGCGGATGGAGTTGGCCAGTTCGCGTAACGATTCGTCGGAAAATTGTTTGCGCGGCTGGAGGGCGGACGGGCGGATTTTATTCAGCGGCACGCGCAGCACGCGCTCGCGGTCGTCGGGCGCGGAAACGGGAATTGCGGATTGTTGGACCGGCGGCGCAGGCGCGGGCTGCGTGAGCGGACTTCCGCCCAACAACGCGCCGAGGCCGCGGCCCAAAGCTGGTTTTGCCATGCGCGGAGGGTGTCGCAGGACGGGGAAGTTGTCAATTTGAAGCGCGCTTGAAGCGTGAAGAATGTGAACGCTCCAAGCTGAAGCTTTTCATCATTCCAAGCTGGTGAAATCGCCGACGGGCCGGGTGAAGGTCGCCTGCGCGGGCTGCACGACGAGCGTGTTGGCGGTTTGCTTCACGCTTCCGGAGGCGGCGGCGAATGGCAGGGCGATGACGAAAAATACCGAGCCGACCACCGTGGCGAGGAAGCAGCCCGGCCGGACGAGGGTCACGTCGGCTATCGCATCAATCGCATGGTCGTCGGAAGCCGCGCGGCTGGTGCTTACGCTGCCCACGCTGACCAGGCCCACGCACAAAGCGGTCAATAATTTTTTCTTCATAGAATTTGCTTTTGCGAAACACTGCACCCGGCCTGACAGGTTTTCAAGTTATTTGTTTTTCCCAAAGTGAATTCAACTCGAATCTGCGGGAAATGAAGGTCATGGTGCATTAGTTTGATGCTGTGAGTAATTCTGCGATTGTCCACGTCTTTTCTGTTAATCCAGCCGCTTGCGCGGGCGTTTTGCTATGCGCCGAATGGACGCGACAGAAATTGAAATGCGCGATGAAAAGCGCAACTGCATGACGCAAGTTTTCAACTTTCTTGCTATATCCAATCGTGCAGCGGGTAAAACGTCGCGTGAACGTGCGGACGCTTAAATTTGTGCGTTCGGCGTGACAGGTTGTAGCAACGTCCATGTCGGGATTTCCAATTCGAGCCTTACGCTTTATTCCGATTACCGTGAGCGGATTTCTCCATTTTGAAGGATTAAAATTGTGACGACCAAATACTTTTGTTTCCGTTGCATAGTCCACGTCATTGCCGAAGATGTTTTTAACTGCGCCGCCATTTTGACAATAGCCAGAGAATCCGTCAGATGTAAGTTGAACACGATCCGCCAAACGGCGTTTCAAATCACGCATGAAGCTGTAAGTGCTTCCCATGTGCCGCTTATCTGTGAGCCAGTTGATGATCAGCTTGCTGTCGCGGTCAACGCTCAAATAGGTGTAAAAATCCCCACGCTCCTCGTCGTCCCTTGTCGTGTTTTGCGGTTTGCAGTTCACAAACGAAAAAAGCTCGTCAATCTGGACTTGCTTCACCTTCAAATCTTGAATTTTGGTTTCCAGCAGATACGCACATTTGCGCCCGGCTGTTTCCAAGATGCCCAACACCGTTCGCCGGTTAAGCCGCGTGAAGCGTTCAATGGCGCGGATTCCCATGGCCTCATCAACATCAAGGTTTTCCGAAGGATGCGCGAGCGGGTTTCGCCGCAAAAGCCGTAGCTGTTGTCCAATTTGGATAACTTTTTTATCGGCACCATCTTTTTCCAACATATCGAAACACAAATATAAATCTTTTTTTGGGATTGTTAAATTGCGCGTCGCTAGGTAGTCAAAGGCGGTTGCCTCAAGCGCACGGTAAGAATGGATGCCCGCTGCCGTTCCACACTCAAAAGCAATGCAGCGACCGGCATCCCGAATATCGCGGACAACCTGTTTTGAAAGGTGCGAAAGTATCGCCGTCGGAAATTCATTTTCGGCATTTGAAATTAACGATTGGATGGAATAATTACGTTTTGGAGCAATCAGATAAGTCGGCAAAAGCCTGGTCTCCTCGGAAAAAATATCCTCAAACATCGCAATTAGGCCACCCACAGTTCCCCAAGCATCTGCCGAAACCTTTCCCGTCGTTTTTGCCAGTTCATCTAACGCCTCGATTTCCTTTTTTAATTCTTCCGTTCTCCGAATGCTGGCATTTAATTTAACCGCCTGATCTCCAGATTTGCACAACAAATCAAGGCAATATGCAGCTTGCGATATGTTGGATAATTCCACAGCGGTCAATTTCTTATCGGGGCGAATGGACTCCAACTGACCCATTGCCTTGCCAATGTCGTAAAAGTGTGCAACGTCAATGTGTAACATATTCAGGTTTTGTGTTGGAACAAATAACCGCCGCATAAACCGCAACCGGCCTAGGCGGGGGTGATGTTTGAACACTAGTTTCCTGCCTGTTTTGAGGATGACAAGGTTATTGTTTTGCAGCGGTTTCATCGTTCCTCCTTTCTGGCAACAAAGCAACGCACCATGACCGAAATGAAAGCGCGCAAAAAGTGCGCGGCGTTCAGTTCGTCGGGTAACAATTGCGCGGGCGGTTTGTTTATTTGCCAAGAAAGAAGCTTTTTTGGGTTGGTATGAATATTGCGTAGATTATGGCTCAACCGTCAGGCAGCGCGTGCAGGAAAAGTTGTCTGGCAGCATAAAATAACGACAAACAAACTACAAAAGGACACACAATGAAACTAAATCGAATCATAACAATGTGCGCGGTGGCGGCCACGCTCTGTTTGAGCGCGGGCACCGTTATGGCGCAAAATGGCGGCGGCGGTGGTGGCGGCAACGGTGGCGGTGGATTTGGCGGCGGAGGCGGAGGCGGAGGGCGCGGAAATTTTGACCCGGCCCAATTCCAGCAACGGATGATGGACCGCATTCGCACGCAGCTTAACTTCACCAACGACACTGATTGGGCTGCGGTTCAACCGCTCGTGCAGAAAGTGTTTGATGCCCGGATGGCTCTTGGCACTCCTGGCGGTCGTGGCATGTTCGGCGGCGGTCGCCGTGGCGGTGGCGGCGGCGGTGGCGGACAAAACGCCAGCGTGGAACAGCAGGCATTACAACAAGCCATTGACGACGACGCGCCGGCGGCGCAAATCAAGGATGCCTTGGACAAATATGAAGCGTCCCAAAAAGTCAAGCAGGCTGCATTGACGGCGGCGCAGGAGGCTTTGCGCGGGGTTCTCACACCCAAGCAGGAAGCACAGGCAACTTTGGCGGGCTTGCTGCCTTGACCGTGTCACCGACAGAAGCTGACGTGTCCAATTATGAATGAAACAGTTGCACCGGATACATCATTGAAGCAGTTGCTGGAGCGCATGGTCGCGTCCCGGCAACTGTCTTCAATTGATGCGGACCTGTTGGTTCATTCCAAAAGCAAAGTCGCGACCGAGGAAGATGTCTTGCGCTGGCTGGCGCAGGAATACGGCCTCGCGTTCACGACTCTGGACGACGTTGATCCGGACCGTCAGCTTCTGTCACTTTTTCCCGCGCGCATTTTGTTGAAGGAAGAACTGCTTCCGCTCACGCGCAGCAACGGCACGGTCGAAGTCGCCACCAGCCGCCTTTTTGCGACGCAGGGCCTCGACGCGCTCAAAACCATGACCGGCTTGAACCTCAAGCCCGTTCTCGCCTCCAGCGAAGCCATCCAGCGCGAAATCAAAAAACGCCTCGGCGTCGGCGCGGACACCATCGGCACGCTCGACGAGGAAAAAAGTTTCCAGGTCGTTGACGAAAATGCCGAGAACACAAATTTGGACGAAGCCGCCGAGGACGAAGCCTCCATCATCCATTTCGTCAACCAGGTTTTGAAGGACGCCATCGAACTGCGCGCGTCCGACATCCACCTCGAACCGTTCGAGGACGAATTTCGCATCCGCTACCGCATTGACGGCGTGTTGCAGGACGTTCCGGTGCCGGCGCA
>CAYPTV010000328.1:0-4087 GCA_964413505.1 uncultured Bifidobacteriaceae bacterium
ATCAAACTCAAATCGTTCGCGGCAATGGTCGTTTCCTCCTTTTCGCCGGTGGCATGTCCGACGCCGACAAAAAATCCGGCGAGCAGCAGCGTCACGCGCAGAATCGTGCTGCGCGAATACGTCGGCAGCGCGCAGGGACGTTTTGGGTCAAGCAATTGAAACAAGTTGGTGAAGAGCGGCAAAGTCCACATCGCCGGGTTTCGCGCGGGCGAATAGGCGTCGAACAGAATCGCGTGCGGTTTTTGAAATTTCAAATTTGTGATTTCAGATTTCAAAAGCGTCGGGAAATCGCCGTGATGAAATTCCCAGTTCACCGTTTGCGGGCCATCTTGAAACGTCACGCGATGTCCGCAGAGAAATTCTTTCAAACGATTTTCGTAGCCGCCGAAGTAGCCGAGTTCGGCGGTGTGTTTCAGCGCAAATTCCAGCGGCTCCAGCGTGTGGTCGAAACTCACGAGACGGATGTTGCAGGAAATTTCCCGCGTCGCGCGCAAAACGGTGAGCGCGTTTGCCGCCGCGCCGAGGCCGACATCCCAAATCACGAATTCGCCGGAATGATTTTGCAGCCGTTCATGCAGTTTGAGCTGGTTGACGTAAAGCGCCTCCGCCTCGGCGACCGGCCCGACGACGGGATGAAACGTTTCGGCATCCGCGAGCGAACGCACGGAACAAATGCCGTTGTTCAGGCGGACGAGCTGGTAGCGGGCGTTGGAAGTCACTTCGAAAATCCCGTCAACTCGCCGCCGGTTTCAACGTGAGTGATTTCAGATTGATTGGCTGCCAGCCTTCGGCCACCGATTTTACGGAGAGGCTGATTTTTCCGGGCGTGCTGATTTCCAAAACGCCGGGCAGATTGATGCTGCGGAATTTTGTGTAGTCACCCGTGCTGACGGCGGTGCCGGAAATTTTTTGGTTGCCGATCGTAATTTCAAACTGGCCGGCACCAAGTGACGCGATTTCTGCGGCGACCTGAAATTTGCCCGGACGATCCACATTGAAAGTCCAGCCAGCGAAATCGTCTGGATTTGTCCAATAGCCGATGGCATCCTTGCCGGCGCCTGATTCATATTGTAATCCGCCGTGCAATTCCGCTTCGGAGCCGAGCAAACGCACCGAGCCGTCAGACTCCTGGGTGATTGGCGACGCGCCGACTTCTGGCGTGCCTTTGAATTGCAAAACGACCGTCGAGGAAATCGCGTCCGGCGCATTGGTCGGAACTTCAACAACAATGCCATCGGGTGTGACGCTGGTTTTCAATTTCTTGCCGGTGGCGAGAAGTTTTGCGGAAGCAATTTTATTTTCCAGTCCAGGCAC
The DNA here is from genome assembly GCA_964413505.1 of uncultured Bifidobacteriaceae bacterium. Classification (GTDB taxonomy): domain Bacteria; phylum Verrucomicrobiota; class Verrucomicrobiia; order Limisphaerales; family UBA11358; genus UBA11358. The sequence continues at coordinate 1,315 of CAYPTV010000328.1, forward strand.
GAGCAATTTGCCGTCAGTCGGCCAGTTGAAAACATGAAGATAAAGCGTCGTGTTGTCGCCGCTGATTTTTTTGGTGGCGCGTCCCCACGGCAATCGCTTGAACGGGCTGGCGGTCGTGCCGTAAATGGCGTCGCCGTTGACTTTCATCCAGTCGCCGACGGCCTTGAGGCGTTCGATGCTTGGTTCAGGAATAAGTCCTTCGCTGGTCGGCCCGACGTTGAGCAGATAATTGCCGCCTTTGCTGGCGATGTCCACGAGGTTGCGGATGATGGTTTCGGTGGATTTCCAGTTGTTGTCGTAGCTCTTGAATCCCCAGGTGTCGTTCATCGTCATGCACGTTTCCCAATCGCGTCCAACAAAACCGGTGGCGGGGATTCTCTGCTCCGGCGTTTCAGTGTCGCCCTTGAAGCCGCCGCCGAGGCGGTTGTTGTAAATGATGCCGGGCTTGAGCTTGAGCACCTCCGCCAATTTTGCGGCGCGGTTGGAGTTCATGTTGTCCGGCGTGTCCCACCAGATCACGGCTGGGAATTCCCCGTAATGCGTAAGCAGTTCCTTCACCTGTGGCACGGCGACCTTGTCAATGTAATCGTCCATGTCGTGCTGCTGCGCCGGATCCCATCTGCCGCCGCTTTCCGCGCCGCCGTTGTTCCAGTCCTGAGCCTGCGAATAATAAAAGCCCAGCTTCATGCCGTATTTATTGCATGCGGCGGCAAGTTCCTTCAACGGATCGCGATGAAACGGCGTCGCCTGAACGATGTTCCACGGGCTGGCTTTGGTGTCGAACATCGCGAAGCCGTCGTGATGCTTCGCGGTGATGACGATGTATTTCATGCCGGCGACTTTGGCGGTCTTGACCCATTCGTCGGCGTTGAACTTCACCGGATTGAATTCCTTCGCGTAGGCCTGGTATTCGGCCATTGGAATTTTCCCCTTGTTCATGATCCACTCGCCGATGCCGGGAATCTGTTTGCCGTCATAGGTTCCGGCGGGGACGGAATAAACGCCCCAATGGATGAACATGCCGAAACGCGCCTCGCGCCACCAGGCCATGCGCGCGTCGCGGTGCGCGGGTGTTTCGTTGGCGTAAGGATCGGGGCTTGCCTGAACCGCTGAATTTGTTCCGGCAACCGCAGCCGTCATGAGATTTCCAGAATTCAGGGCAAGCACCAAAACCGGGAAAATGATTCTTCCAAAAATCTTTACAGAATTCATCCGCTCATTTTTACAACCGACCCTCCGCTTGTCGAGCATCGCGTTTCAAATAATTACCGCAGCGGGCGCACGGTTTGGAGCCGGCTGATGAGCCAGCCGTCCTTCGTTTTTTGAAACGAGATGTTCATTTCCTGCACGATGGCGTCGCGCTCGCCGGAAACCGCCGCATCCATCGTGACGTCCGCGACCGCCGATTGTTTGTCCGGTGCCACCGTGACATTCACGTCGGGAAATTTCACTGATAGAGATTTGAGTTTTTCGCGGGCACCGAGAGCGGCCTGGGTGATTTCCGCGCGGCTGGCAAATGTCACCTGTTCATGGCCGGGGACACTGAGGTTAATCTCGATGTTTGTCGAAAAATATCCGGAGACGCTTTCACCGCCGGCAATGCGCGATAAACTCCCCTGATCGCTCGTGAAGGAGACATCCTCCGCAAGTTTGGCAAGACGGTGCCGGATGACTTTCTCAGGCGCGGGAAAGAAAACTGTCCACAACCAGACGCCGAATACGATCACCGCCGCCCAAAAGACCAGTCTCCAAAATATTTTCATAACAAAACTTTTCCGAGGATGCGCGCGCGTTCCACCCGGCCGAAAACATGGTCATGCGCAGGCATGTCGCGATTGTCGCCGACGACAAAGTATTCATCCGGCCCAATCTTTTCGGGCAGCAAAGTCCAGTCCGACTGGTTCTTTTTGTAAGGTTCGGCGAGCGGCACGCCGTTGATGAAAACAGTTCCGTGGACGAACTCGATTGTTTCGCCGGGCAGGCCGACGATACGTTTCATCAGCATGACGTGCGGCCCGGCGTAACGAATGTTCACAACATCACCACGCCGAGGTTCATGCGTGAGATAGGCGAGGCGGTTTAGAAAATTGATGGAATGATCGTGATAAGTTGGCTCCATGCTGATGCCGTCCACACGCAAGGGGAGCAAAATGAACTTGAAAACAACAAAGCATGCCGACACCAAAACCAAAATGCGGATGAACGTGATGCGCGGATTGCGGCCAACGGCTATCACCCTCAACCAGCCGGGACGCGGTGGCGAAGTGGTTTCAGTTTGCGCTGACATGCAGAAACATTCAGCGAATTCCCGAAATTGCGCAACTCAGAGTTGCGCCATGGACTTGTCGAGCGCGGCGAAAAGCTGGTTCATCGTCGCCTCGGTTTCGTCGCCCATGTTGGAAATGCGGAACGTGGTGCCTTTGATTTTGCCATAGCCACCATCAATGAGAAAACCCTGGTCTTTGGTGAGCTTTTGCAATTTCGCCACGTCCACCGTGCGACCGCCGGGGCGTGCGCCGTTGCTGACGCAGGTAAGCGTGATGGATTCAAAACCTTTTTCCGGGAACAAATTGAAGCCATGTTTCGCCGCCCAGTCACGGGTGAGATGGTTGGTTTTCTTGTGGCGCGCAAAACGGTTTTCAAAGCCTTCGGCGAAAAAGTCGTCGAGCTTGGACGACAGTGCGAAAATATGGCCAATGCTCGGCGTGCTGGGCGTCATGCTCTGCTCGGCATTTTTCTGGAACTCGACGAAGTCGAAATAATAGCCGCGATC
>CAYPTV010000329.1:0-4067 GCA_964413505.1 uncultured Bifidobacteriaceae bacterium
CACCGCCGAAACCACCGCGCTCACGCTCGCCATGCGCGATTCCGGCGACGTGCTGGAATTTCCCAATGACCCGCGCCCGCTCGTGGACAAACATTCCACCGGCGGCATCGGTGACAAGGTTTCGCTGCCACTTGCGCCGCTGCTCGCGTGCCTCGGCTTCCGCGTGCCGATGATTTCCGGGCGCGGCCTCGGCATCACCGGCGGCACGCTAGACAAGCTGGATGCCATTCCCGGTTTCAAAACGCTGTTGCCCGCTGAAAAAATCGTCGCGCAAGTTCAAAAAGTTGGCTGCGTCATCTGCGGCCAGACGGACAAGATGGTTCCCGCCGACAAAAAAATATACGTCCTGCGCGACACCAGTGGCACAGTGCCGAGCATTCCGCTCATCACCGCCTCAATTCTTTCCAAGAAGCTTGCAGAAAGCCTAGACGCGCTCATCCTTGATGTAAAATTCGGCAGCGCCGCGTTCATGCAAACCAAAACCGACGCGCGCAAGCTGGCGAAGGCAATGGTCGCGCTCGGCAACCAATGCGGCACCAACACGCGTGCGATTTTGACGGATATGAACACGCCGCTCGGCCGCGCCGCCGGAAACTGGCTGGAGGTGAAAGAATCGGCTGATTGCCTTGAAAACAAAGGGTCAAGTGATTTGCATGAACTCGTGATTGATTCCGCCGCGCACCTTTTGGTCCAGACAAGAAAATCAAAATCCCTCACCGCCGCGCGCAAGCTGGCGGAAGGTTGTCTGAACTCCGGCGAGCCGCGCAAGAAGTGGGATGAAATGATTGCCGCGCAAGGCGCGGACTTGAAAGCATTCAACCGCAAGCTCACGCTAGACTCTGCCGCAAAGATTGTCGCAGAAGTGAAGGCGGACAAACCAGGTTTCATTTCCAAGTGCGACGCGCGCATCATCGGCGAGGTCATCAGAGACATCGGCGGCGGACGCTTGACGAAGGAATCAAAAATCAATTACGACGTCGGCGTGGACAAAATTGCGAAGCCTGGTGAGTGCGTGGAAAAATCCGGCGTGCTGTGCCGCGTCCACGTTGCGGATTCATCTGACGCGGAATCCGCGCTCGTGCGATTGCAAACTGCATTTGATATTTCCGACTCGCGGCGGAAGCCGTCGCCGCTGGTCAGCGAAATCATCCGGTGACCTGTCCTCCAGCCGTTGAGTTTTCACTTAACTGTTTTTTCGGAAGGCGAATTTGTGACGGCACCTGGAGTCACATTCACGTCGGCGGGAATCGGCTGATTCAATATCGGAGTTGCAAGTTTGGCTTTCACCACGGTTCGATCCGGCCAGTTCGTGTCGGTCTCGTCAATCGCCACATTGGTGTCACTGCCTGGCACGCCGCAGGCCAGCACAATGCCTCGCGCAATCCAATCCTTGACCGTGTCACTGTAGCCCGCTGGCAACACCAGCGTGCCGCCGGCCAGATTGATGGCGCGCGTGGCATCCGAGTCCATGCCGCCCTCAAACACCGGATCCGTGGGGGAGCCGGTGTTGAAGTCTCCGGTGACGTTCACCGTTCCTCCGTAAAGATTCAAGCGGCCTCCGAACTGGAGCCAGATGGTGTTCACCTGCGCCCGGTCATGCACGTTCATCACCACGTTCGAGCCGCCGGCGAACCACCATGCTGTTCCCAGCGCGAGAGTGTCTTTCAACGTCAGCGTGGCGTTGGAATAAAGATTCAACGTCGTAGTGCCCGAACGCGCATCACCCCAGACAAATTCGCCGAAACCGCACGTCACGCGGCCGTAAATGTTGAGCGTCTGTCCCCATGCCGGGCCAAACAACGAATCATTCATGACCACCACGTCCGCCGCCGCAATCGTGATTTGGCTTTTGGGCACGCCCGTGCCGGAAGTTTCAATTTTATACGCCGTGCCGTTGGCGGGCGGCGCGATGCCTTGTTTCCAATTGGCTGCCTGATTCCAAGTCGCGCCGTCACCTCCTGCCGACCATGTGTAATTGGTTTGGCCAGCCGATTGTGCGAGGCCGATGAAGGTGGCCGCGTCAAGTATCAGACAAATCAAAACAGCGATGGCGATTTTCATGTTTGTGTGAATTGTTTGGACCTGTCGGCCTCTTGATCGTCAGGAAAGCGCTGACAAAATCTTCTCCGCCGCGAGTCGCGGATTTTCCGCCGCATAAATTGGCCGGCCAATCACCAGCCAGCTCGCGCCGGCTTGTATCGCCTCGTGCGGTGTAAGTGTGCGCTTCTGGTCGTCGGCTTTTTCCGCGCCCGTGCGGATGCCGGGCGTCACGAGTTGGATGTGCGCCGGCAGGATTTTTCGCAGCGCCACAATTTCCAGCGGCGAGCAAACAAGTCCGCGCAGGCCGGATTTCACGGCGAGCAGCGCTAGGCGGGAAACTTGTTTTTCGGTGTCCGCTTCGCAGCCGATTTCCGCGAGCGTATCATTGTTTGAACTTGTTAACACCGTCACGCCCAGCACGAGTGGCGCGGACAAGCCGTGAGATTTGGCCGTGTCCTGCGCGGATTTTTCCGCCGCGCGCATCATCTCGCCGCCGCCGCTGGTGTGGATGGTGAGCATCTGCACGTCGAGCCGCACGGCGGAGGCGACGGCCTTGGCGACGGTGTTCGGGATGTCGTGAAATTTCAAATCGAGAAACACGCTCGCGCCGGTCGCGCGCACGCGGCGCACGATGTCCGGCCCGGCGGCGACGAACAGTTCCTTGCCGATTTTAAACGCGCCGACGGCGGGCGCGATTTGCTCGGCTAGTTTCAGGGCCTGCTCGGCGGTTGGCACGTCGAGCGCGGCGATGATGGGGTTTTGGATTGTGTCAGCCACAGATGGACACAGATAAACACAGATGAAAACCAAAGAAAAGTTTTTCGAGCATCGCCGTTTTGCGCCGAATTTTGACTTGGCAGGGAATTTTTCCTAACCTGTGACCATGAAGATTGTCCGCCACACTGACAAAGATTTTTCCGCCAGGCTCCGCGAGGTGTCCATCGGCTCCAGCCTGTTCGACGCGACGATTGAAGAGCGGACTCGCGCCATTTTGCAGGACGTTTACCTGCATGGCGATCAGGCGTTGCTCGAACTAACTGAAAAATTCGACGGCGCAAAGCTTTCCACCGATCAACTGGCGGTGACGCAGGCTGAACTCATGGGCGCATCGCTCAAGGCGGACGAATCCCTGCGTGCGGCGGTGGCGGAAGCGGAGAAAAACGTCGCGTTCTTCGCCAGGAAGTCTTTGCGCAAAGGCTGGCAGGCGAAAAATTCTCACGGCGCGAGCGTCGGCGAAAAGTTTGATCCGTTCACACGCGTCGGCGTTTACATCCCCGGAGGCACAGCGCCGCTGGTTTCGACGGCGCTGATGACCATCACGCTCGCCAAGGTCGCGGGCTGCAAGAAAATTGTCGTGACTACGCCCTGCGGCAAGGACGGCTCCATCAACCCCGCGATTCTATTTGCCGCGCGTGCGGTGGGCGCGACGGAGATTTACCGCGTCGGCGGCGCGCAGGCGATTGCGGCGCTCGCGTATGGCACCAACACCATTCGCCGCGTGCAGAAAATTTTCGGCCCCGGCAACGCCTATGTCAGCATGGCCAAGCGGCTACTCGTCGGGCGTGTGGCGATTGATCTGCTCGCCGGGCCAAGCGATTTACTCGTGCTGGCTGATGACACGGCAAATCCGCAATTTGTCGCGTCCGATTTGCTTGCACAGGCCGAACACGGTTCCGGCCACGAACGCGTCTGGCTCGTGACGACCTCCGCGAAAATTCTCAAGGAGGTGGAAAAAGAAATTTCCAAACAGTTGCCCAAATTGCCGCGGCGCGAATTCATTCAGCGCGTGCTTGACCGCAACACCTGGCTCATCCAGGTGGCGAGCGTGGCCGACGCCGTGGCGCTTGCGAACCAGATTGCGCCGGAACATTGCGAAGTCATCATGCGCGACGCGCGGCGCGTGAGCGGCGGCATTGTGACGGCGGGCGCGATTTTTCTGGGTAACTGGTCGCCGACGGTGCTGGGCGATTACATCGCCGGGCCGAGCCATGTGCTGCCGACCGACGGCGCGGGCGCGTCGTTCGCCG
>CAYPTV010000330.1:0-4049 GCA_964413505.1 uncultured Bifidobacteriaceae bacterium
TTCGCATCCGCTACCGCATTGACGGCGTGTTGCAGGACGTTCCGGTGCCGGCGCAACTCAAGCGCTTCCAGCCGGCCATCGTTTCGCGCGTCAAAATTTTGAGCCACCTCAACATCGCGGAAAAAAGACTGCCGCAGGACGGCCGCATCAAAATCCGCGTGGACGATGCCGAAGTGGACATCCGCGTTTCCGTGATTCCGATGTTGCACGGCGAGGCGGTCGTGATGCGTTTGTTGCGGCAAAATTCCAAACTGCGCGGCCTGTCCGACTTGGGCATGGACAAACGGGAGGTGGAATGTTTTGAGCGCGTGCTCGAACTGCCGCACGGAATCATTCTCGTCACCGGCCCGACAGGTTCAGGAAAAACCTCCACGCTCTACACCGCGCTGAACGAGATCAACGACTCTGTCCGCAAAATAATCACGATTGAAGACCCGGTCGAATACCAGCTCAAGGGTGTCAACCAGATCCAGGTCAACGAAAAATCCGGCCTCACGTTTGCGCGCGGCTTGCGCTCAATTTTGCGCCACGACCCGGACGTGATTCTCATCGGCGAAATCCGCGATGCCGAGACCGCGCAGATCGCCGTGCAATCGTCGCTCACCGGCCATTTGGTTTTTTCCACGCTTCACACGAACGACGCGCCCGGCGCGCTCACTCGCCTCGTGGACATGGGCGTCGAACCATATCTCGTCGCGTCGTCGCTTGAAGCTGTGCTTGCGCAACGCCTTGTCCGCGTGCTGTGCGTCCATTGCAAGCAGCCGGACGATTCGGCGACCGCCCACGCGTTCAAGGCCAAGCTCGGCATTCCCGAAAACACCATGCTCTACAGCTCAACCGGCTGCCGCGAATGCCGCAACACCGGCTTTCACGGACGCCATGCGATTTTTGAGTGGATGGACACAAACCCTGAAATCCGCCAGATGATTTTGCAGAACTCATCGAGCGACCAGTTGCGCGAAGCCGCGCGGCGTTCGGGAATGCGCTCGCTCGCCGAGGACGGCTGGCGCCTGGTGCAAATGGGAATCACCACGGTCGAGGAAGTTTTAAGTGTGACAACCGCCAAAGAGGTGGCTCAATCCACGAAAGCTTCCAGCGACAAGGTGACCGCCGCGAGCATCGCGGTCGCGAAATAAAATTTTCAAATGCCCACGTTTCAATATAAAGCATTGCAGGCAAACGGCACGATGACGGAAGGCCGTCTCGACGCGCCGGGCCGTCCCGATGCGCTCCGGCAAATGGAGACGCTCGGCTTGCGGCCCATCAATCTTGCCGAGACGGCGGCGGTGAAATCCAAAAACGGCGCGCCCGCAAAAAACGGCGCGGCGACGGATGCGCCGGCCAATTTCTCGTTCAAGTTCGAGTCCAAAAAAGTTTCCGCAAAGGAATTGGAAAATTTTACACGCCTGCTTTCGAGCCTTCTTGCCGCCGGAGTGCCGTTGAGCCGCGCACTGGTGATCCTTTCCAGGGAGACCGCCGCGCCCGCCGCGCGCGCGCAATGGAAAAAAGTCCACGATCTCGTCGTGGACGGCATGTCGCTCGCCAGCGCGATGGGGCAGTCTCCGGAAACATTTCCACGAGTCTATGTTGCGATGGTGGAGGCGGGCGAAGCCGGCGGATTTCTGGACGTGGTGCTGGCGCAGATCGCCGAGTTCCAGTCGCGCGACAAGGAATTGAGGGCGAAAGTTCTGACAGCGATGCTGTATCCGGCAATCCTGTTTGTGCTGGCGATGATTGTGCTGACGGTGATGCTCGTTTTTTTCATCCCGAAATTTCAAACCGTCTTCAACAGCTTCCACGGCCACCTGCCGTTGATCACGCAGATGATCATCGGCGCAAGCCATGCGGTCATTCATTACGGATTTTTCGTCGCGGCGGGAATCATCGCGATTGTTTTTCTCGTCCGCACATGGTTCGCATCTGAAAAAGGCAGGCGCGTCTGGGAGGCGCTGGTTTTGCGCTCGCCGATTGTCGGGCCGTTGAACGCCCAGTTTGCGATGGCGCGATTTTGCCGGATGCTGGGCACGATGCTGGGCGCGGGCGTGCCGCTGGTGCAAAGCCTGAATGTCGCGCGGCGCTCCATCGGCAACCAGATTCTCGTGGACGCGGTTTCGCAATCCATCGAGCGCGTGCAGCAGGGTGGGCGGCTGGGCGAAAGCCTGGCGGACTGCAAAAATCTTTTTCCCGGTTCCGTTCTGGAAATGGTCGCGGTGGCCGAAGAAAGCGGGAAGCTGGACGGCGAACTCATCCGCATCGCCAATGTGACTGAAATTGACCTGGACCGGAATTTGAAAACGGCGGTGGCCTTCGCCGAGCCGGCGATGCTTTTTTTGATCGCCGGTTTCATCGGCATCATTTTCATCGGCATGTTGCTGCCGGTGCTGACCATGGGCGCAAACATAAAATAATTCACCAAATAAAAATTATGAAACTCAATCATACAAAACGAAATCAAAACCAGTCGCAACGGCGTCATGGCTTCACGCTCGTCGAAATGCTGCTGGTCGTCGCCATCATCGGCACGCTGGCGGCGCTGGTCATTCCGAAAATCGCCGGGACCAGCGAACATTCAAAGGAAGTTGCTGCGGTGGCCGACATCAAAGGCGGAATTAAAACCGCGCTGGACCGCTATGAGATAGACAACAACACTTATCCCAGAAGCTTGAACGATCTGGTCCAGGCTCCCAGCGATGCCAAGCATTGGAACGGACCGTATCTCGACCAGCTTCCGATTGATCCGTGGGGCAATCCATACATTTATTATTTCCCCGGCAAGCACAACCAAAACGGCTACGACCTGCTTTCCGCCGGCTTGGACGGCAAGGAAGGAACGGACGATGACATTGGCAATTGGTAATCCAGAAAAACGGCGAAAACTATGCGCATTCACGCTGGTCGAAATGATTCTCGTGATGGTGCTGCTGGTGGTCGCCGTCTCGCTCGTGGCGCCCAAGCTGGCGGGCTTTACGCGCGGACGCGCGCTGGATTCCGAGGCGCGGCGGCTGATGGCGATTGCGCACGCGGGACAGGCGCGCGCCGTCTCGGAAGGAATGCCGGTGGTGCTTTGGATTGACGAAAAAAACAACGGCTACGGGCTGGAAGAGGAAACGCCTGGAAAAAACGGCGACGCGAACGCCGAGAATTATACGGCGGACGGAAATGTGCAGATCTCGGTGCTGAATCTGAACGGAAGCGCGACGACGTTCAAAAATCTGCCGGCCATCCGATTTTTGGCGGACGGCACGGTGGATGAAAACAGCCCGCAGGCGGTGAAATTGACAGGGTCAACCGGCGGCGAACTTTGGCTGCTCGAATCGGCGGATCGCAGAGGTTATGAAATTAGCGACAGCGACAAATCGTAACCGCGCGGCGGGTTTCACGCTGGTGGAAGTGCTGGCGGCGCTGCTGTTCCTGGCGATTGTGATCCCGACGGCCGTCGAGGCGCTGCACATGGCGACGCTTTCCGGCGAGGTGGCAGTCCGCAAAAGCGCGGCGGCGCGCGTCGCCGACCGGGTTTTGAACGAGAGCATCGTGATGACGAACTGGAACAACGGCACGCAGAGCGGGACGATCACCGAAGGCGCGACGGATTTCCGCTGGACGCTGACGAGCCAGACGTGGCCGCAGGATTCGATGCAGTTGCTGACGGCGGAAGTGAAATATTCCGCGCAGGGAAAAGATTATTCGGTGAAGTTGAGCACGCTGGCCAACCAGCAATTGTTGGGCGGGACGATGAATTTGAACCAGTGAAAATTGAATCAAAAGTCAAATGGTCGAATTGTTGCAATGTTAAATTGCGGCGGCGAAAACCGTCCCGCGATTTAACAATTCAACCATTTAACAGTTCAGCAAATTCCGCCTTCACGCTGATCGAAATGATCCTGGCAATCGGCGTCGCCGCGATTGTGCTCATCGCGGCCAACGCCGTTTTTTTCACGGCGTTGCATTTGCGCGACGCCACGTCGGACGCGGTGGACGCGGCCTCGCCGGTGGACCAGGCGCTCATCATCCTGCGCCATGATCTGCAATGCGCCGTGCCGCCGAAGGCC
>CAYPTV010000331.1:0-4030 GCA_964413505.1 uncultured Bifidobacteriaceae bacterium
GGATTGTTTCAACGACGCTCGTGACCGCTGCGTTTTTTGTGTTCTTCGTCAGCAAAGGAATCCGTGCGCAATTTTCACCAAAACGCGCGGGCGCGGAAACGATGATTGGAAAAATTGTCGCGGCAAAATCCAAAATCGACTCGACTGGCGGGAAGGTTTTTATCGAAGGCGAACTTTGGAATGCCGTCTGCGAAACGCCAGTTGAAAGTGACCAGCCAGTTGAGATTATCGAAATTGTCGGACTGACTTTGAAAGTTAAACCAAAACAAAACTAAACAGAGAAAAAATATGGACAACCAATCAATTCAAAATTTCGTCAATCTCGCCAAAACAGGCGCAGCCATCATCATTCCGATTGCAGTCGTGCTCGTTGTTTTTCTGCCGCAGGCCGTCCGCATTTTGCGGGAATACGAGCGCGGCGTGATTTTCCGCCTCGGCAAGTTGCAGGGCGCGAAGGGGCCGGGCATCATTTTCCTGATTCCCATCGTGGACAAAATGGTGAGGATGGATTTGCGCGTGGTGACGATTGACGTGCCCAAGCAGGAAATCATGACCAAGGACAACGTGCCGGCCACGGTTGACGCGGTGATTTATTTCCGCGTCGTGGACCCGAATGCGGCGGTCGTCAAAGTGGAAAATTTCTGGAAGGCGACGTCGCTCATCGGGCAGACGACCTTGCGCAGCGTGCTGGGCCAGTCGCCGCTGGACGATTTGCTCTCACAGCGCGATGTCATCAACCAGAAGCTGCAGGAAATCATTGATCGCCAGACCGAGCCGTGGGGCATCAAAGTCACCGGCGTGGAAGTGAAGGAAGTCGCGCTGCCCGACAGCATGAAACGCGCGATGGCCAAACAGGCCGAGGCCGAACGCGAACGCCGCGCGAAAGTGGTGAACGCCGAGGGTGAATTTCAGGCCGCCGAAAAAATGGTGCAGGCCGCCGCGTTGATCGCGAAGGAGCCGATTGCGCTGCAACTGCGTTATCTTCAGACCATGCGCGAAATGGCGAGCGAGCACAATACCACCACGTTCCTGCCACTGCCGATTGACTTGTTCAGCGCGTTTTTGAAGAAATAAAGAAAGCTTGGACGTGAATAACGAAAGTAGTAATTCAGGAAACGGGAAATTCATGCCTTGCTAGTTAAAAATTGGCGCGTTCATGACTTTCGTGAATATCATCCTGCTGCTAGTCGCCGCCGTGATTGCCTGGTGGTTGAGCGAATATGATTTGCGGTTGACGGGTGACAATATGGCGGCGGATTTTATCCGTCGTGGAATCCGGTGCGGACTGACGTTGTTCCTGCTGGCAATGCTCGTCAAGCTGCCGCGTTCGATTGACGCTGCGCCGTTATTGCTGCTCATCGCCGGACTGCTTGCGCTGGTCTGGGCCGGCTGTGCGGCCGAACTGGGCGCACACTGGTTTCATCGGATGATTGATCCCGAAGACAAAGGAGAATTTGACCCGCACCAAAGCGCCCGCCACTCGGACATGATCGCAAGCCTCATCAAAAATGGACGGACCGAGGAGGCGGCGCAGTTGTGCGCAACGCTCAAGGAATCGGGCGACGCCAACATCCTTGTGCTGGAAACCCTCCTGGCGCGCGCGGGCGTCCATCAGGAAAGTCCGAAGAAGCCGAAGCCGTTGATCAAGGCCCACCGGCTGCGGTCGCAGGGAAAATTCGAGGAAGCGGCGGAGATTTTGAATTCGATGCTGGCGGAAAATCCAGAGAATGTGGATGCGGCGCTGATGTTGATGCGGCTTTACGCGCAAGATTTGCATCGCAGCGACAAGGCGGCGGAGGTTTTGCGCGCGCTGGAAAAACAGCCGCACATCCCACGCAGCCACATCGAATACGCGCAGCGTTCGATCCATGATTGGGGGCACAAAAAAAGCGCGCCGGAGGACGTCACGCTCCCGGAATCGGTTGACGAACTGCTCGCGTGCGGTTATCTGGGAACAGCGGTTGAGGTTCTGGAGCGCAAGGTCAAGGAGCAGCCGCAGGATTTTGATTCGTGGCTTAAATTGGCCGGGGCGCACGGCCTGCACTCGGCCAACATCCGGCGCGCGGAAAAAATTGTTGAAAAACTGGAGGCAGGAAATAATTTCAGCGCTGAACAGGTTGAATTTGCCAAAGCCAAATTGAAGGAATGGCGCGAGGCGAAACCTCAGAAAATCTAGATTTATTTATGCCCATTTACGAATACGAACTGTGCGAGGGCGACTGCAAGGTCTGCGGCGGGAAATTCACATTGAACCGCCCGCTTTCTGCCAAGCCGCTCACGAACTGCCCGGCGTGCAAAAAGCCGGTGCGGAAAATCATCTCCGGCTTCAGCTCGCCGCAAAAGCTCAAGCCGGTTTCATTTTCGGACGCGAAAAAGGCCGGGTTCACCGTGCTCAAAAAAATCGGCAAGGGCGAATATGAAAGGCAGTGAACGCAATCCTGCAAATTCCGCCCAAAACGATGTTCTTTCATTTTGAATTGATTTTTGACGCAAGCTGTCAAAAGTATTAGATTGTCAGTCTGAAAATGGATCGCGGTTTTTCATTTCTGAAACGGTGGCTGCCTGTTGCCGGAGCGGTGGCTGCGGTTTCCTGCGCACAGGCGCAGTCGCTGATGAGGCCGGGGCAGGCGATTATTTTTTCCTCGCCGGACGACAATGCCGACTCGTCAAGCCCGGCGCCGCCTGCGGCCGAGCCTCCGGCGGCGCCGGGCTTTGCGGATATGGTTCACGCGCCGCAATTCAATTTTCCAAACCCTTCCACGCCGGTTGCGCAGCTGCCGGCACCGGTGCCGGCGGCAGTTCCGCCCGTCCTGGACTCGCGTGCAGACTGGGCGCTGATGACGCCGGCAGAAATTCTCGGTGTTGACACGCCAGATCAAATCTTGAAAATTCCTGACCGGGACGCCGCCGGGCTGCCGAAAAAAACGACGGTGGTTGAACGCTATTTAGAGCGACAGGATCAGGTTCAAACCAACGGCAGCGGCGCATTTTTGTCCGCTACGCCGTCGTTACGCCCTGATTTTTCAGGCAACGAAGATGCACGGTTTGACTCAGACTCCTTCAAACCGGCGGGCAGCATTTTTGCAAATCCGGCGCATCAACCTGCGGAATCTTTCCAGCAGGCAGTGACCGGCACCGGCACGGATGCCGGCCAGAATACGGATCCGGGCTGGACGAAAGTTTTCGCTTCCACCCCGGCACCTGCGGAAAGTCCGGCGCAGGCGGCGGACATGACGGAATTCAAAAAATTGCTGGAGCCAAGCCAGCCATTGCCATCCTCCAAACCTGCGGCGAACGACGGAATTTTTTCTTCGCAGCATACTTTGCAGGGTTCCAAATTCGGCCAGCCGGCGAATGCGGGTGACGCGACGTTCGGACCGTTCAATGCCATCGACGGTTTGCCGGAGGTTCGCGGACAGGTGAGCGCGCCGACGGTGACGGCTGTTCCCGATTGGAAACCGCAGTCCCCGCCCTGGATGTTGAAGGGACCGCAGCCGGACGTGATTCCGAAGCGGGTGGTGTTTTGAGCGTGTGACGAATCAGTGCGCGGAAGTGAGCAGGAGGACTTGTTCCAGCGTCGAGATGCCGTCGCGCGCCCTGTCTAGGCCGACCATGCGAAGCGTTTTCATGCCCTGGCTGACGGCGACCTTGCCCATTTCGCGCGTGCTGGCGCGGGCGATGATGAGCTTGCGGATTTGATCCGTGGCGGTCATGGCCTCGATGATGGCCAGACGTCCGGCGTAACCGGAATTTTTGCAACGGTCACAGCCGCGCCCGCGATAAAGCTGGACGCCCTGAAAAGTAGCCGGATCAATTCCAAGGTCTTCAAACATTTTCGCCGGATACGTTACCGGCTCCTTGCAATGCGAACAAATGCGGCGCATGAGACGCTGCGCGCAGGACAAAATCACGGAGGACGAAATCAAAAACGGCGCGATTCCCATGTCGTCGAGGCGCGCGATGGCGCCGGGCGCGTCGTTGCAGTGCATCGTGGAAAGCACCTGGTGACCGGTGAGCGCAGCTTCGATGG
>CAYPTV010000332.1:0-4024 GCA_964413505.1 uncultured Bifidobacteriaceae bacterium
GGATTTTCAAGGGGGCGGCGGATGATTTATGCAGTTAGTGCTTGACTGGCAATTAAACTTGAGCCAGTCAATTCAAGGTTCATGAAAAACAAAACCATTCTTCTGCTTTTGATGACCTGCGGATTGCTGGTTGGTGGGCTCGCGCAAGACGGAAACCCGGCACCGCCTGCGGGGCTGGGCGGCCTTTTGCAATCGTTTGTTAATGCGGGCAATGCCACGCCAGACAACCAAGCAGCGCAATCATCGTCAGATATCAATTCAGGTCTTGTTCTTTACTATGACTTCAACACAGAACCTGTTGATGGAAAAGTCCCCGACAAAAGCGGTCGTGGGAACGACGGTCAGGCGGTTGGCGTTCAATGGGTGGCGGATGGACATCAGGGCGGGGCGGTTTTGTTCGGCCTGACCAACAGTTATATCACGGTGCCGAACAATGATGACATCAATCCGCCGCATCTGACCTTGGCGGCGTGGATCAAGACCTCGTATCAGGACTGGGTGTGGCGGCGCATTTTCGACAAGGGCACCGGCCAGGGCTACGATCTGACCATGGGCGGAGACTACAAGGGGAAATCATACCGGGGCGAGGTGTATTTGGAACTGCCGCATGTTTTCGCAAATACCCGCATCCATGTGACTGATGGCAATTGGCATCATGTCGTCGGCACCTTTGATGGTGCGGTGGCGAAAGTTTATGTGGACGGCTGGCCGGTCGGGGCGCAGAGGCATGGAACGGGAATAATGACGAACACATTCTACAATCTAACCATTGGCGCAAACCGATCCAATCCAGATCCGAAGTATGGCGAGGTGGACGCTTCTTTCAACGGAATGATGGATGACGTGATGATGTTCAACCGTGCCCTGTCCGATGATGAAGTTCAGGCATTGTTCGAGTCCCAAGGAGGAGTGCTTGGTCCCAAACCGGCACCACCTCCGCCCGCCGGAACACCGGCCAAACCAAGCGCAGCCGACAGATTGAAGCAACTAAAGGATCTTCTTGACCAAGGCTTGATCAATCAAGATCAATACGACCAGAAGAAGAAGGAGATAATTGATTCAATGTAAGATTTGTTTCACCATGTCACTAATAACTCAAATTCAACCAGAGATTCAAATCCCATGAAAAATAAATTCGTTTATCTCACATTGATAACCTGCGGGCTGCTGATTGGCACGCTTGCGGCCTTTGGTCAAGATGCCGTGCCTGACGTTTCCGGCCTGAAATTCGGGCTCTACATCCACTTCGGCTTGGCGACCTACGCCCATCCCGGCGAGGGACTGATAGCGGCGGAGCGTTTTGCGCCTCCTGCGACATTGGACGTGAAGGCTTGGGTGCATGCGGCCAAGGAGGCTGGCATGACCTTCGCCGTGTTGACGGCAAAACATGTGTCGGGCTTCTGCCTGTGGGACAGTCCGGGTTACAGTTTTGACGTGGCGCAAAGCCCGTTCAAGGGCGACATCATCGGCGACTTCTTCGCCGCGTGCAATGCGGAGGACATCCTGCCCGGATTGAATTATTCAATTCCCGACGCTTACAACGAGGGCGCGGTGCGCTTCGGCAAGGCCCCCGTGTCGCCGGTCTATTTCGCCCAAATAAAAAAGCAACTCACGGAATTGCACACTCGTTATCCGGGTATCCGCATCGAGGTCCTTGACGGCGACGGAAGGCTTTCCCCAGAGCAGTTTGACGAGATCAAAAGTCTGATCAAGCAGTTGACGCCCGACTGCATGCTCTGGAACACCAGCAAACGGCCGGAACGCGGACCTCTTTACGTTTCAGACTCCATCATCAAGGGCTGGATGTGGAGACCGCAGCCGCAACTGGTTCCTGCCGAAACTTTGTTCGATCATTACAGTTCGGCTGTGGAAAAGGGGCAACCATATTTATTGAACGTCGGACCCGATACTTCCGGCCGCATTCCCGACGATCAAATGGCCATACTGACGCAGCTGAAGGATATGATTGCCACCCGACCGTTGATTCCACCTCCCGCCGCGACTCCGACGGCAACCCAGCCCACTTCCGCCGAACGGTTGAAACAGGTCAAGGATCTTTACGATCAAGGCCTGATCAACAAGGATGATTACGACAAAAAAGTAAAGGCGATATTGGACTCGATGTGAGGCGGCAGTTCAAAATACTTGGCATTTATCCGAAGGATTTCCTGCACGGTCAGGGCAACGATGACTTTGTGGCTGCGCTTGAAGAACGATTCTCCCAACCACCAAGACACGAAGACACCAAGTTTTGATTTTCAACTCCGCTTTGTGCCTTGGTGACTTGGTGGTTAAAAAACAGCCATACACGCCCATGTCGCCGACCTGCACCTTGTTCGGGATGCCGCCGAGAGCGATGACGGCGGAGTGCGGCCGTCCCCGGCCGCTGCAATGTTCAGACTGCGACGCGCTTTCGCCAATCCGATGACGTCTTGCTCGGCCACGTTGCTGCGCCCGGGGACGGGCGCACTCCGGCAAATCGCGGACGACGAAGCCGCGTCCGGCGCGCCAGAGCGGTTCGCTTTCCGGCAACGCGCAAACGTCGCGCAGGCGTTTGGCCATGACGCACAGGCATGGGCGAAAGATCAATGCCAATCATGGCGCGCCGATTTTCAAATGGGGATACTGGAAAGGCGGCATCGTGGGTCTTCCAGCCCATTCATACAAGGCCACCCACGTTTTTCTGCTCAACCGGGGTAACATGACCCTGTCCCAGAAAATTCCACCGATTCCATTGTGCCACGACAAACGGCCTGATTCCATGGCTGCCCGCGCACTTGCCCGGCTGCTTATCTTCAAATTTACCACTAACCGGCGGGCCCGCCTGGGCAGCAGCGACAACGCATCCTCCCCGTTCCTCTCAAAATCATTCAATTTTGCCCTGGCTGCGTGATGAATCAGTCTCACCCATTCATATGACAACCCCAGCCGCACGCTGACTTCCCGCCAAGTCAGGTTCTCCTCTTCAATCAGGCGAACCACCAGCTTCTCCCGCTCATTCAGCAGCTTGTCTCGAAGTTTCATGCTCTTGTCTTTGGCATTCATCGTTCACATTAACTTTTTCGCGATGTGCTCGTCGAGGATTTCCTGCACGGTCAGGGCCACGATGCTGATGGAAGTTAATCGAGGACTGAACCCTTTACGCACGATGGCCGGGACGATTTGCGTGGGGGCGATGTTGTAACGCGCGCCGATGTTGATGATGACCTCGATCTCGCCGATCAACATCGTGATTTGTTCCTTGGACAGGCTGTAACGCGCGCACATTTGCGGCCCAATATCATGTTGCACCGTGCCCTGCGTCAAGCGGGCATGCGGCTTGTGTTCTGCGTAATATAATTTATCACCGGGCCGCCCATACAGATATGAATTGTGCCGCATCCCGCGAAACTAACAGCGGTTGATGGACAATGGCTGTCCAACGGGCGGATGTATCTGCTGCGTTTCAGCCTGGACAACGGCGTGACGTGGACGGAATCGGCGACCAAATACTCGAGCGCGCGGCGCATGTTGCTCACGCCGACGATTCCGGGGAAAATTTACATGATCGAAATCTGCGCATTGGGCGGCAGCACGGGACAGAGCGGCTGGAGCAATCCGATGAGCATCATGTCCACATGAACTGACACTTCCAAAAAACCGTGGCAGCGGACATAAGTCCGCTCTGAACGAAATCAATGAGCCGGCTCACGCCGGCTGCCACGGCCAGGGCGAGTGGGGGTTTTCGGAAGGTTCACGACATGTTTTTAGAACCCAATCCGAAAGCGGCAGCCGGGGCGAAGGCGTTCGTCCCGGCTGTTTAGTTTTGTGAAATGTTGGGAATATGCAGTTCACAAGCTTTCAAGGTAGGGACAGCGCGCTGCGCTGTCCTCTGCCCGCGCTTTCCAGTCTCCGGCGGGCAGGATTTTTAAGATTCCGCCGGCCGAAAATCTGGGAAGCGCCAGCGGGGACGCCGCAGCGCGGCATCCCTACCACCTGAAAAGTTGTCAAAGACATAACCCTGACTTTTCATCCTCATCCTCAT
>CAYPTV010000333.1:0-1434 GCA_964413505.1 uncultured Bifidobacteriaceae bacterium
ACGGGCAGAGAGTTTATCAGAGCGCTTGCGCGCTCGCTCTCTGCCCTCATGTTTTTTAGTTTCACAATTGAAGTGCGACAAAAGAGATAACCATTCCGCGCTGCCGCTTCCGCCCCATTTCTCCTTAACGCACGGCCAAAGCTTTCTGCGCGGGCAATTATTCCGCCGCCCGCCAGTCCAAGACCTTCAACTGCACAGCGCGCCGCCGGTTGAACCCGTTCACCGACGGCGCGAACGCCAGGTCAAATCCGATGATTGTCTTTCAGCCTGTTCGGGGATATGCTGATGCCCGACCGGTTGACGTGCATGAAAATCACCGACGATTACACAGCCAAACAACGATTGTGGGCGGAAAGTCCGCGCGTTGTTCCCGCCCCCGCCGCGCCGAGGCTGCCGGACTTCAAGAGCCGCCGTTTCTCCTCGCACGCGGAAATGAACGAGTGGAAACGAACCGTGCTGCTGCAACTGGCGCAACAGTCGCCCGCGAAATGAATGAATTGATCCTGGGATTCAACGCGGCGGGCATCCGCTACCTTTTGATTGGGGGACAAGCCATGCGTCTGGCAGGAATGCCGCGCTTCTCGATGGACTGGGATTTTTTCATCCCGCCGCGCGATGATTCCAATTTTTCCAAGCTGAACGTCCTTCTGAAGGACGAACTGGATATGCCGGTTGTCCCGCTGGGTTCGCGCGGGGAAAATTTCATCCAGACCTATCAAACACGCTGGGGTGTGCTGCAATTCCATCTCGGATTGCCTGGCGTGCCGCGCTTCGAGGAGGCGGAACAAGCGGCGGTCACCCGCCAGTCGGAAACAGGCGCTCCGGTGAAATGCCTTTCGGGAATCCACCTGCTTGCCGCCAAGCGGTCGGCGAACCGTCCTCAAGACCAGGCGGACATCGCGTTTCTCGAAGAGTTGAAACGCCTGGGAAAATTCGGTTGAGGCGCGAATCAAGCCGCCCGCCAGTCCAAGACCTTCAACTGCACCGCGCGCCGCCCGTTGAACTCGTTCACCGACGGCGCGAACGCCAGGTCAAATTTCCCGACGGGCAGCGACTTGTCGCCGCCGTTCCACCAGACCGCCTCGACAATTTCGGAATTCGGAATCCGGAATCCGGAATTGGCTTGTGTCACCCACATTTTAACATGCTGCTTTTGCGCGCCGATTTTTTGCAGCGGCTTTGCGTGCGTCAAATTGCGGGAATAAAACTGAACGTAGGGATTGCCCTGCCCGGCCGGTTTTAATTTGTCCAGTTCGGCAAGCGATTCAAAATTGATTTCATCCAGGCCGACTTCCGCGTCCAGGCGCAACGGCGGCTGCAAATCCTCCGGGCGCAGGCTGCGCCTGCCCATTTCATTCAACCGTTGCCGCAATGCGTCAATCTTCTCCGGCAGGATGCTCAAGCCCGCCGCCATCGCGTGTCCGCCGTGGCGCA
>CAYPTV010000333.1:1534-4021 GCA_964413505.1 uncultured Bifidobacteriaceae bacterium
TTCTGCCGCTCGCGGTTCCGCAGGTCCAGGTTTTGCGCGATGGGCATGGCCTCCTCAAAAGTTTTTGCGAGCAACAGTTGCAGCGCTTCTTCCGCCGTCTCCAGTCGGCCGGCGGCGTTCAATCGCGGCGCGAGCTGGAAGCCGACTTCGTAGGCGCCGATCTTGTCCGGCGTTTGCGCGGTTTTTTTCAGCGCAAGAATTCCGGCGCGCTTGGTTTCGTTCAACTGCCGCAGGCCGGCGTAAACCAGAATCCGGTTTTCGCCGGTGAGCGGAACCAGGTCCGCAATTGTTCCGAGCGCGACCAAGTCCAAAAGCGGTTTCAAATCGAATTCCGCCGCGCCGGGCAGATTGGATTCGCGCCCGCGTTTGACAATTGCGTGCGCGAGCTTGAACGCAAGGCCGGCGGAACAAAGCTCGGTGAAAGCAGTTGATGGTTGGGAGTTGAGAGTTGAGAGTTGCGGATTTACAAGCGCAACGGCATTTGGCGCAGGCGACGAAACTTGATGATGATCGAGAACAATCACGTCAATGCCGCGTGCGGCGAGCGATTGGATTGTTTCTACGGCGGTCGAGCCGCAGTCCACGGCGAGAAGCAGCGTCGTCGGAAATTTTTTCAGGCAATTGTCCACGCCGTCGGCGCTCAAGCCGTAGCCTTCATCCATCCGGCTGGGCAGATAGAATTCCACGCGCCAGCCGAGCGCGCGCAAAACTTCCACGAGCAATGCGGTGCTGGTCACGCCGTCCACGTCGTAATCGCCGAAGATGACGAGCGGTTCGTCTTTTTCCCGCGCGCGGAACAACCGCCCGACGGCGGCGGCCATGTTCGGGAGCAGAAACGGGTCGGCGAGATTTTTGAGCCGCGGCTGGATAAAATTTTCAATGGCAGCCGGTTCGCTGAAGCCGCGATTGACGAGGCATTGCGCGAGCAGCGGGGAGATTTTGAGCCTTGACGCAAGTTGTCCGGCGAGCAATGGCTGCGGAGGTGCGGGCGTCCAGCGGAATTTCATCACGAAAGCTTTTTCAAGATGTGCCGGGCGAGATGTTCCTTGATTTCGCGGTGGCGGGGCACGGGTTGCGCGACTTTCGTGGCAGGATTCTGATACCAGTCGTGTTTGCCGCCGTGACGGATGAAAACGCAGCCAAGTTCATCAATCTTTCTGACGAGGTCCCGGTGCTTCACGCGAGTTCAAGCTCCGACTGGCGGCGGACACAGGGAATTTCACCGGAAGTCAAATCCCGATAAAGGTCGGCCAGATGTCCCTTCAAATCGGCGAGCGATTCGCCTTGCGTCAGATAATCTGGAAATTCTTCGAGATGCCCCAGCCACGCGTCGCCATCCTGCCAGTAGATGAAGTTCAGCTTCATGCTTTTAATTTGTCACGAAGCGGCCCGGCTGCAAGAGATTTTTACACCTTCGCCATGTTCGTGTCCTGCATCTTGACGGCGGAAGCGCCGATGTTCGGACGTTCGCCCTTGTGCCACCACAACACGAGCGCGCTCGCGACGTAAATCGAGGAATACGTTCCCGTCACGATGCCGATGAGGAACGTGAACGCGAAGTCGTTGATGACGCCGCCGCCGAAAAGGTAAAGGCTGCCCGTGGCGATCAGCACCGTGCCGCTGGTGATGATCGTGCGGCTCAAGGTCTGGTTGAGCGCCTGGTTGATGACTTCCCGGAACGTGCCACGCACGCCCAGCTTCAGGTCTTCGCGGATGCGGTCGAAGATGACGATCTTGTCGTTGATGGAGAAACCGATGATGGTCAGCACCGCCGCGACGACCGTGGCGTTGAACTCGCGCCCGGAAATCCCGTTGGCGAGGCAGTAGCAGCCAATCGTCAGAAGCACGTCGTGAATGACGGCCACGACGGCGGCGACGGCGAACGAAAATTCATAGCGGAACGCGACATAGACCAAAATGCCGAACAGCGCCATCAACGAGGCGATGATCGCGGACTTTCGGATTTCGTCGCCGACGACCGGGCCGACCTGCAGGCTTCCCTGATCCGGGTTAAACACTGCCTGTGGAAATTTTTCCTTGAGCAGTTGTTTCACCTTTTCCGCCGAGCCGCTGGAGGTGGTCACGGACAGCGTTTCCTTCCCGGTTGTCGCGTCCTTTTGATATTGGACCTGCGGATCCTTTTCGCCGGTTGCTTCCAACGCGGAACTGATCTGTCCCTGGTCAACCCTCTGCACGAAGCTGAACTGGGTGCTGTCGCCGCCGAGGAAATCAATGCCGAACAATTTCGATCCCCGGTCAAAAATCCCGTAGCCGAGCGAGATGAAGATGAACAGCCACGAAACCACGAACAGCGGCGTGGCGATTCGCATGAAGTTCACCTTCGTGGCCTTGATGAGGTGGAACATCGGGAGCGACTTCAACAGGTTCCGGTCGAGCAGGAAGTTGAAGATCAGCCGCGTCACGACCAGCGCCGTGAACAGGCTCGCCGCCACGCCGATGGTCAGCGTCACGCCGAAGCCCTTGATT
>CAYPTV010000334.1:0-3994 GCA_964413505.1 uncultured Bifidobacteriaceae bacterium
TCATCGGCTTCGCGCCGGTCGCGTGGATTTTTTCGCAATCCACCGAATCGCTCGCGTGGATGGGCGCGCTGCACCTGATTTTCTGGTTCATCGCGACAATTTTCGGACTGCGATTTTTGGAGGCCGGATTCTCTCACTCGAACGCCAGGTCGCACGCGGGATTTTACACATGGGTCGTCATTTTTCTGCTGGTCGCGGTGCAGATGACGACGGCGCTGCGCCCGATTCTTGGGACGGCGGACACGTTTTTCCCGACGGAGAAAGAATTCTTCCTCGCGCACTGGGGCGATTGTTTGAATTCGCATGACGGTGAATCAAAATCGAAGGTGCGGGATTGAAGAAAATATTTCCGGCTAGACAAATCACGCCGCCGGGCGCGTCATTAAGGCGAAATGCCCCGCGCAACGGAAATCGAGCGGCTCTACGACGAACAGGCGCAGCCGCTTTTTGCCTTTCTCCTGAACTTCACACGCGACGAGGCGGACACGCGCGATTTGCTCCAGGAAATTTTCGTCAAGCTCGCGCGCGAACCGAGACTGCTTGCTGGCGTGCGCGAAGAACGCGCGTTTCTCATCCGGCTTGCGCACAATGCGGCGATTGATTTGATCCGGCGGCGCGGCACGCGCGAACGGACGAAGGAAAATTTCGCCGCCGAAATGATTTCGGTTTTCGCGCCGGCAAATGATCCCGATGAGAAAGTTTTCCGCGAGGAATTGTCAATCGCGCTCGGCGGATTGCCGGAAGAACAGCGCGCCGTCGTGCATTTGAAGCTGTGGGGTGAATTGACCTTTGAAGAAATCGCCACCGTGCTGGAGATTTCGCCGAACACGGCGGCGAGCCGCTATCGTTATGCGCTAGACAAATTGCGCGACCGGCTGCGTCCACTTTATGAGGAAATGAAGTAGGCAGAATGATGAATGAAGAAACGGAAAATTTTGAGCAAAGAATAAAGCGGCAATCGCTCCGGCAAATTCCCGGCGAATGGCGCGCGGAAATTTTATCAGCGGCGAATGCCGCGCAACCTTCTCGTCACTCGCCGCTTGTCGCCCGTCATTGGCCATCAACCCTCAACCATCAACTCTCAACTGTTTTCTGGCCTCACCCGAAAGCATGGGCGGGCCTGGCGGCGGTCTGGATTTTTATTTTCGCGCTGAATTTTTCCATGCGCGACAAAACGCCGATGGTGGCGGAAAAAGTTTTGCCGCCGTCGCCGGAGGTGGTGGCGGAATTGCGGCAGCAGAAACTGTTGTTCGCGGAATTGATCGGCTCGCGTGACGCAGGCGACGCTGACCGGTCTAAATCCTACGTGCCGCGCCCGCGCAGCGAGCGCGTGGAAGTTTTGACGGCATAAGGTGCGCGATGAAAAGCGGCGGAGGGCCGCCGCAGTCCAAAACTGCTGCGCAAAGTTGTGGACGGTAAATGGGCGCGAAGCGTCTTGGAGTGCGCCAGTCCTCTGGCGCTGTTTGAAATGTGGAAAAATTTATGGACGAAAAACCGAAAAGCATCTGGAAAAAATCGTGGACGGGCTGGCGCGGGCTTTTGCTGAGTTGGTTGGGCTTGCTGATTGCGACATTGATTATTTTTTGGCTCATCCTGTTTGCAAGCGGAACCCGGTTTACCAGCGATGAATTAAAACTTTGGGCGGCGCTCTCGCTTTGCGGGACGATTATAATTTTTTTGATGATTTTTATCCGCTGGCTTTTTCGCTTGCAAAATTTCAAGCGGTTTCTTTTCGGCTGCGCGTGTTTTGCCACGTTGATTGCACTGTTTTACGCGGAGGAAGACTGGCGCGGCAAACATGACTGGGAAAAATTCAAGCGCGAATGGGAAGCCAAAGGCGAAAAATTTGATTTCAAGGATTTTGTTCCGACGCCCGTTGCGGACGATCAGAATTTTGCGTTCTCGCCAGTTTGGATCGCAGAAGAAAAATTTCTTTTTCAAAACAGAATTGAGCGCGCGAAGGCTTGGTATGGAGATCAAATCGATAGCGAGGCCATTTCTAAACTTTTCTCGTTGATGCCGGTTTCCGTGTCTGGTTTGGTAGGAACAAACAATTGGTGGCTTTATCACTTGCCAAATCCGCCCGAAGTTTCGACCGACTGGGCAACCTCTCAATTCACAGATTTGAAACTGTGGCAATCGTATTACCGTAATTTGGAAAGCACAAATCCTTCAGCAAATATTCCTATCGCGCCACAGCCACAATCGCCCGCGCAAGATGTTTTATTGGCTTTGAGCAAATTTGATCCAGCGATTGGAGAATTGCAGAAGGACAGCGCTTTGCCTTATTCGAGATTTCCAATTCAATATGATGGAATGCCTGCTGCCATTTTGCTGCCGCACTTGGCTGCGGAGAAACGCTATGCGGTAGTATTGCAGCTCCGGGCTATTGCCGAATTGCAAAATGGTCAAAGTGAAAAAGCTTTGGATGACGTGAAACTGACGTTGCGCTTGGCTGATGCCAGTCGCGCTGAACCATTTTTGATTTCGCATCTGGTTCGCTATGCAATTTTGCATCTCAGTTTACAGCCGATTTACGAAGGGCTGGCCGGACACAAATGGTCGGATGCGCAACTTGCAGATTTAGATTCAGAATTGGCGAAATTAAATTTTTTTACGGATTATGAATTTACAGTGCGCGGAGAACGAGCTTTGTGTCTTGCGAACATCGAATTTCTCCAGCATCCGCACGACGTGGATTTTAAGCGCCCGCGTTTATATTTTCTGGTGCCATTTCTTTCGCTTATTCAAATGCTTGAGTATTTTTCGGATGACGGCGAAAATTCAGCGATCAATTTTCAAACATGGGCTTTAAGCATTGGACCGTCGGGCTGGCTTAACCAAAACAAAATATGCGTCGCTCAATTTGAAACAAAGTGGTATTTGCCAATTGTTGACGATAATACAAAAATCATTTCACCAGTAAAAGCGCGCGCTGCCGACAATGCAGTCCATAGTGAAATTGAGCATCGCACTCCGGAAAATGTGTTGGAGACATTGTTAATGCCTTCGTTTGGTGACACTGCGGAAAAGTCCGCCTATGCACAGTCTTCCGTGAATCTGGCGCGCACGGCGATTGCGCTGGAGCGTTACCGGCTCACAAATGGAAATTATCCAGATTCTCTCGACGCGCTCACGCCGCAGTTCATCGCGCAAGTTCCGCACGATGTCATCGGCGGCCAGCCGCTGCACTACCGTCTCACGAACGACGGGCAATTTATTTTATATTCCGTCGGCTGGAATGGGCGGGACGACGGCGGAGTTGTGGTTTTGAAAAATAAATCGCCGGGCGACGAATCGTCGTCAAGCATGGATATGGACCAAGGCGACTGGGTCTGGCGGTATCCGGTCAGATGATTCCAAGCAGCATTCGGAACCGAGTAAATCGTAAGTGGCTAATTTTTAATTAACTGCAACAGATTCTTCTTGGAATTGAGGTTTTTCCGGGTGGAAACAGGGCGGTTCCCACAGGAAAAGGGGCCATTCCGACAGGAATCATGGCAATTCCAGGCGGAATTGCCTCTTTTCCGTCTGGAATGGACGTAATTCCGGCTGGAATTGTCCATTTTCCAGCAGGAATCAAGGCAATTCCTGTGGGAATGGAGGCAATTCCAACGGGAAATGGGCCGCTTCCTGCTGGAAAAGATCCAATTCCTTCTGGAATTATCATTGATATCAGTGTCCCTCGCCGTCCATTTGTGGTTCAATAGACTAAATGAACATTACAAATTTGAATCCCGATGCGGACATCGGCGCAAGCGCGTGGCTGGTGGAACTGGACGAACACCGCATTTTGCTGGACGCAGGAATGCACCCGAAGCGCGAAGGCCGCGAAGGGCTGCCGCTGTTCAGCAACGCGGGAAACAACGATGTGGACGCGATTGCGATTTCGCACTGCCATCACGATCACGTCGGCGCGCTGCCGGTGGCGTGCCGGCATTTTCCCAAGGCGCACGTGCTGATGACGGAGTTGAGCTATTTCATCGCCGAGCGC
>CAYPTV010000335.1:0-3986 GCA_964413505.1 uncultured Bifidobacteriaceae bacterium
AACGCGGGCATTGTTTTCTTTCCATTGAAACCATTTGAAGAACGCACAACGAAAGATTTGAGCGGTCCCGCCATCGCGGCCGCGTTGAACCAGAAATTGAGTTCGATTCAAGACGCGTTCGTGCTCGTGGTGCCGCCGCCGCCGGTCCAAGGGTTGGGCACGATTGGCGGTTTCAAACTTTACGTCGAAGACCGCGCCGACCTCGGCTACGACGCGCTCTATCAAAATTTACAGAACGTCATCGGCAAAAGTTACCAGACGCCCGGACTCGCCGGGACGTTTTCGGGGTTCACCGTCAACGTGCCGCAGCTCGACGCTGACATTGACCGCGTGAAAGCGAAGACGGAGGGCATCCCGCTCGATAATCTTTTTGAGACGATGCAGATTTATCTCGGCTCTCTTTACGTCAATGATTTCAACCGGTTTGGCCGCACCTACGAAGTCATCGCACAGGCCGACTCGCAATTCCGCGCGCATCCAGAAGACATCACGCGGCTCAAAACGCGCAATGACAAGGGCGAAATGGTGCCGCTCGGTGCTGTTGTGAAAGTGACGGAATCGCATGGCCCTGACCGCGTGATGCGTTACAACGGTTATCCGGCGGCGGAAATCAACGGTGCGCCAGCACCCGGTTACAGTTCAGGCCAGGCCGAGGCAGCGATGTCAAAACTTGTCGGTGAAAATCTGCCGCGCGGAATGACTTATGAATGGACTGATCTCACCTACCAGCGCATTCTTGCGGGCAACACAGCCTTGTATGTTTATCCGCTCTGCCTGCTGCTCGTGTTTCTGGTGTTGGCCGCGCTCTACGAAAGTTTTCGCTTGCCGCTCGCGATTGTTTTGATCGTGCCGATGTGTTTGCTGTTCGCCATAACCGGCGTGTGGCTAAAGGGCAGCGACAATAATATCTTCACGCAAATCGGCTTGATCGTGCTCGTAGGCCTCGCGTGCAAGAACGCAATCCTGATCGTCGAGTTCGCCAAGCGTAAACAGGACGAAGGTATGAAGCCGTTCGACGCGGCAATCGAAGCGTGCCGCCTGCGCTTGCGTCCGATCTTGATGACTTCAATCGCGTTCATCGCGGGTGTGTTTCCACTCGTCGTCGCCAGCGGCGCGGGCGCAGAAATGCGGCAGGCGATGGGCGTCGCCGTTTTCTCCGGGATGATTGGCGTCACGCTGTTCGGTTTATTTTTGACGCCGGTTTTCTACGTCACGCTGATGAAGCTCGGCTTGAAGAAAAAGCCAGCGACGACTCCGGCGGCAAAAAATATTTTGCCCGGTTCAAGTGCAGCAGCAACGGGAATCGTCACCATCGTTCTTCTGTTCACAATTGTTTCCGCGAAAGCTGGTTTGCTGACCATTGGCCCGGATTTCCAGCAGCCGAGCAATTCCGTTCCGGCAAATTACAAAGCCGTTGATTTCGGCAATTGGAAACAAGGTCAGCCGCTCGACAATGTGCCGAAAGGAAATTGGTGGGAAATTTTTAACGACACCAACTTGAACGCGCTGGAAACACAAGCGCTCTCTGCAAATCAGCAACTCAAAGCCGCTGTTGCGCGCGTGGATGAGGCGCGCAGCACTGCACGCGTTGCCCGCAGTCAATTGTTGCCCAGCCTCAATCTTGATCCGAGCTACACGCGTGAGCGTTATTCACCCAATGCGAATCCGAGTTTTGGCGGCATCACTGCGAACACGTTCAACACACCGCTGGATTTGAGTTACGAAGTGGATCTGTGGGGCAGGGTGCGTCGCAGTTTTGAAAGCGCGCATGCTGACGCGCAGGCATCGCTCGCGGAATTTTACAATGTCCTGCTCACACTTCAGTCTGATGTCGCGCAAAATTATTTTGAGCTGCGTTCACTCGACGCTGAAATTGCCACTGTCAATGGAACGATTGATTTGCGGCACGAACAAGTGCGGCTCGTGCGCAGCCGGCTGGAAGGTGGCATCGGGAGTGAACTGGACGTGGCGCAGGCGGAAACGGAACTCGCGACGACCGAAGCAGATGCGGCCTCGCTCGCGCAACGACGCGATCAACTGGAAAATGCCATCGCGATTTTGGTCGGCGAAAATCCGGCGAACTTCAAACTGGCCGCACTCGAAAATGCGAACACTAATTGGAATCCGCAGCCGCCGGAAATTCCCGCCGGTATGCCTGCGGATTTGCTCGAACGCCGGCCAGACGTTGCGCAAGCCGAACGTCAACTCGCTTCGGCCAACGCGAAAATCGGGGTTGCCAAAGCAGCATTTTTCCCCGTGTTGTCGCTGACTGGCTCCGGCGGCTACTTGAGTGGCGACGTTTCTACATTATTTAATTGGGACAGCCGCACGTGGTCTATTGGGCCGAGTTTGTCGTTGCCGATTTTTGCGGGCGGACGTAATCGCGCGAATTACCAACGCTCGCAGGCAGCGTTTGCCGAGGCGACCGCACTGTATCGCCAGCAAATTCTCGTCGCGTTTGGCGAGGTGGAAGACAGTCTTTCGGGAATCCACCATCTCGCCGTCCAGTCGGAAGCGCAGGAACGAGCCGTGACCAGCGCGCGACGCGCGGCTGATTTGGCGACCGACCGCTATCGTTCCGGCATCGTTGCTTACATCGAAGTCGTCGATGCAAGTCGCGATGCACTAACTGCCGAACGTGCCAACGCGCAACTCGCGGGGCAACGCTTGATCGCCACCGTCCAGCTCATAAAAGCCATCGGTGGTGGCTGGACGGAGCAACAGCTTCTGGCAAGCACCACGCCCGTCAATTTTCAATCATCAATTAAAAAATGAAACCGACCATCGAAGTCAATCAAGTGAACTTTAAGAGTGAAGTTCTCAATTCAACACAACCTGTCATCGTGGATTTTTGGGCCGAGTGGTGCGGTCCATGTAAAATGCTCGCACCACTGCTCGAAGAAATTGCTGTGGAAAATGCCGGTCGCGTGAAGATCGTCAAAGTCAACGTGGACGAAAACCCCGCGCTGTCCGAGCAATATCACATCACGGCCGTCCCGACGCTGCTCTTTTTCTTCAATGGTTTGGTCTACGGCCAAATAGTTGGAATCGCAGGCAAAAAGGCAATTGTGTCCAAGATGGAAGAGATGACGGCACTTAAATGAGATTAAACGAATATTTTATTGAAAAGCTAAAATGAAAATATCAGGCAATACTAACTAAATTCTCGTTATTGTCAGAGCCCCAGCTTTGCTGTCAGCAGACGATCATCTTAGAGCGCAATGAAATGGCGATAATACAAAATCACCGCGATAATCAGAACCAATCCGGCAACACCAGTCAGCAAAAACTTTTTGCAGGCGAGTCCGTTTGCGTGGCGGGGGCGGCAAAGGCTCCTTTTTCAATGCCGCCAGCCATTTCAACTTTGATGTTTATTGGGCCATAAGTTGTTCGGAGCTTTTCATTTCCAGCCGCTAATATTTTTGGCGGCAATTAAAATGCAACCGAAAATCTATCTCTCCCGTCTCATGACGAACAAGACGCGGCATCCTGTCAAACGGCACCCTTCGCTGCGCGCAACTCTGTTGGATAATTGCGCTCTCGCCAGGCATCAATTCCACCCAGCAAAGGTCGGACACGAGAAATGCCTTTGCGGTGAAGCTTCAAGGCAACGCGTGCGCTGGTTACCTCGTTTGGACAAGAACAATAGAGAACAATATCGCGGTCACGAGGAATCTCCTGATGTCGATGCTCGACCTCGTCCGTAGTCATGTGAAGCGCTCCACGAATCACAGATGGGTTGTCTTCCAGTTCGACTTTCTGCCGCAAATCGAGAATCATGAGATGTTCACCCGACTCCTGTTTTTGATAAAGCTCCTCCACCGTGATCCGTGCCATTCGCAACTCGGTCAATAAGCGATGTCGCTGGAAATATTTGTAGGCGATGTAAAGAGCCGCCAATCCGGCGAGCACGCCAAAGGCACTACGGCCAAGTGCGCCGCTGTCACAATCGGCAGGTTCCTTGAAGCTGGCCGCACGGCCATTTT
>CAYPTV010000336.1:0-3971 GCA_964413505.1 uncultured Bifidobacteriaceae bacterium
GAGGTGTCGCCCACGCCCGCGAGCATCGGGAACACCACGTCGTAGGCCTTGGTCACGGCCTTGTTCAGGTCGCTGGCGAGCATGAGCTTGATGTTGTTCGCCTTGGCCCAGGCTTCCTGCGCGAACGGGCTGTCCACGCTGATGGCGATGACGTCCGCGCCGGCGAAGGAATTCAGGCCGTTGGACACGTCGCACATTTCCGTGGTGCAGACGCTCGTGTAGGCGAGCGGGAAGAACAGCAGCACGGTGTTGGCCTTGCCGAAATTGTTGCCCAGCTTCACGTCCACCAGGCCGGTGGCGGTTTTGGACTTGAGGGTGAAATCAGGGGCTTTGGAACCGACGGGGATTGGCATAATAATATTTTTTGTTTGATTGTTGTTCGACTGCGTTGACTCAACTTGGGGCAAAGTTTAATCACCTCTCCGCCGGTGTCAAATGGCGATTGCCGGCGACGGTTTAGCTTGAAACAAAAAAATCGGAAAGATAGGCTGACTGCACTTGAATTCCACGCGACATTTTTTCCGGGCGGCCGCCGGGCGGCCTGCGGCGGTTTTTCTTGTGACGTTGGGCGTGGCCATTTTTGGAAGGCTGGATTGCCCGGCGCAGAACGCGGTGGGCCAGACCAATTCCCAGCCCAAGCACGTTTTGATGCTGTTCGCCGAGGGCAAGGATGTGCCGGGAAACATTTTGCAGGAGCAGGCGGTCAAGGCGGAGATGCAGAAGGACGGCACGAACCGGATCGAGTTTTCCAGCGAATACCTGGATGCCAGCCATTTTTCTGGCAAGGAACATTTTCGCGTCTTTCAGAATTACATCGGGAAAAAATATGACGGGGGGAACCTTGACCTCGTCGTGGCGTTTCCGTCGCAGGATTACATGCTCGCAGGCGAGCTGCCGGATGCGTTGTTTCCGATAGTCCCGGTCGTCTTCGTCGCGGTCAACGAGATGGACGCGCCGCTGACCATCAGCAAACTGGGCGTGACCGGAATTGTCCAGCGCTTCGACATCCGCGGCACGCTGGGGCTGATCATGCGCCTGCAACCGGACACGCGCCGGGTGGTCGTGATCGGCGGCACAACGGAATCGGACCGGGCGACGCTGGGACGGATTGCAGAAGAATCGAAGTCACTGGAAAGCGTTCAATTTGAATTCTGGACCAACCGCTCCGTCGCGCAAATGTCGGTTGACGTGGGGTCGCTGCCGGAAGGCACCGTTATTTTGATGAGCACGGTTTTGCGCGACGTGACCGGGCAGCCATTTAACACGTCGCAGCTTGCGCAAATGCTCGCGCCTTCCGCCAGCGTGCCGTTGTATGTTTTCGGCGGCTGGGCGCTCGGCAGCGGGGCGGTGGGCGGATCGGTTGTTGACCCCGAAGACCTCGGCGCGCGGGCCGGACAACTGGCCCTGCGCGTGCTCGGCGGCGAAGACCCGGAAAAAGTGCCCATCGAAGTGGCGACGAAGGGAACGCCGATGGTGGACTGGCGGGCCTTGCAACGCTGGGGCATCAAGGAAAGCCGCGTGCCTGCCGATGCGGTCATCCGTTACCGGCCGCAAACCCTGTGGGACGAACACCGGGACTTGATTTTGATTTTGCTGGCGGTCTTTCTGGCCCAGGCCGTGACGATCACCGGACTGCTGGTGCAACGAAGCCAGCGCCGCCGCGCCGAGGCGGTGATCCTTGACCAGCGGACAGAAATCGCCCACGTCACCCGCGTGTCAACGATGGGACAGTTGACGTCCGCCATCTCGCACGAGCTGAACCAGCCGCTCGGCGCCATTTTGAGAAACGCGGAGGCGGCGGAAATGTTTCTTCAAAAGGAGAATCCCGACCTGGAAGAAATCCGCGCCATCCTCGCGGACATCCGCAAGGACGACCAGCGCGCCGGCAATGTGATCAAACGGATGCGGTCGCTGCTGAAACGCCGCAGCCTCGATTTGAAACCTTTGAACTTCGACGAACTGCTGGCGGAGACCGTCGCCCTGGCGCAGTCGGACGCGCACGCACGCCAGGTTTTCCTGGCCTTGCAACTGCGCGATAAATTGCCGGATGTGATCGGCGACCGCGTGCATTTGCAGCAGGTGCTGCTGAACCTGGTCTTGAACGGGATGGATGCCATGGCCGGCGTGCCAAAATCCCAGCGGCTCCTGACCGTCAGCGCCAAACCGGCGAAGGACGGCGGCGTGGAGGTGACGGTGAGCGACTGTGGAAGCGGAATTGCGCCGGACAAAATCGGCCGCCTCTTTGAACCCTTCTTCACGACCAAGGAAAACGGCATGGGCATGGGGCTGGCCATTTCACAGACCATCATCGAGGCGCATGGCGGAAAAATCTGGGGCGGCAACAATTCACCGCGCGGGGCGGCCTTCTTTTTCACGCTGCCTGCGCGCCCCAACTGACCTATGAACACTCCAACCGGATCCGGCACAGTTTACATCGTGGACGATGATGAGTCGTTCCTCAAATCCGTGTCGCGGCTTCTGCGGGCGGCGGGTTATTCCGTGCAGGCATTTACATCGGCGAAAAAATTCCTTGAACAGCTTGCACCCGGGATGTCCGGCTGCGTGCTGGCGGATCTGCAAATGCCCGGACTGAACGGCCTGGAATTGCAGGCGGCGCTCGCAAAATCGGCCAGCCCCATGCCGGTGGTTTTCCTGTCCGCGCAGGGCGACATCCCGACCACCGTCAAGGCGATGCGCGGCGGCGCGGAAGATTTTCTGACCAAGCTCGACCCCAAGGAAAAACTGCTCGACGCCATCCGCCGGGCGCTGGCGCGCGGCGCGCGGGAGAGCAAGGCGCGCGGTCATCTGCGGGAATTGCGCGAACGGTTTGCAACGCTCACGCCGCGCGAGCTGGAGGTGCTCAAACACGTCGTGCGCGGCCAGTTGAACAAGCAGATCGCCGACGACCTTGGAATCAACGAACGCACCGTGAAGCTGCACCGGACAAACCTGACGCGAAGGCTGAACGTGAAATCGGTGGCCGAACTGACGCGGCTGACCGAGGAGGCCGGCCTGTTCGGCGACGGCACGGCGGGCTGATTTTACCGCAGGCAGGCCGGATCCGAATGCTTCCCCAAGGGGCATAAGCGGCCCGCTTGATTTTTTGAGGCCGGGAAATATCTTCCGTGTGTATCAACCCAGATATGCAACTTCAGGCTTCAAGCCTCCGGTTGCGAAGCCGCCGTGGTTTAGGCACGGCGGCTTCTTTATTTTGTCATTCGCGTGTTTATGGACCGGCTTGAAATAAAAAACGGGTTTGCTTTCGGCAGGCAAAAAACTTTCCTCGCGTCCAATCCTCCCCGCATCGCCGCGGTTCATCTCCCGCTGCCCCAAAGGGCATATTGTCCGGCCCTCCTGCGCGGAGTAATCTCAGGCGAACACCCAATCATGCCATCATGTTTCTGCCAGACAAAACTGCAATTGACGTTGTGAAAGAAAACGACAAGGCAAAAGCCATCGAGCTGATCAGAAGCATCCAGTCCGGCAAGGCCGGCTACGGGGAGTTGAAGGAACTGGAGCGTGTCACCGGCATCCCCAATGCCTGGGGCATCTTTGATGCGTATGAACTGGAAGGCATGTTGCCGGGCAAAATTTTTGAAATGTTCTTCTGCAACAATGAATCCGCAACCGCATGAATTGGACAAGGCTGGTTCGGCAACGACAAATGAAATGAACACTTTTGAACCAGAACAGGTAAATCCGACGGTCATCAATGTGCCGTTCTGGATGGCACTCGTCGCGTCGGTCGTCGTGTTGATCATATCATTCACGATCTGTCTTTTTCTGCCCGGCAACAATTGATGTAAAAACCCATGGATAAACTAGGAAAAATATTGTATCCGCGCATGGATCGCTGGCAGCGCCGGCGCCAGATCAGAACAGTCTTTCTCGCCATCTTCGCCGGGCTGGCCCTCGCGGGCCTCGTCGGGCTGGGAATGATTTTTAACAACTCCCGTTGAATCACCAGGCCG
>CAYPTV010000337.1:0-3969 GCA_964413505.1 uncultured Bifidobacteriaceae bacterium
GGCCGTCCGGCCGCTTGACATCCATCTCCATCGTGCGGCTGAACTGGATTTTCTGCCCCTCGTCATCCACATGTTCCCGCCAGATCTCCGCGCTGAAGGTGAACGCGGGCGTCTGCGCGAGAAAATCACACGCCGAGCGCAGCACCTTTTCCGCGCGCGGCGAAATGGCGTCCGGCTGGTTGGTTTGTTCCTGCGCCGTGGCGCACCCCGCCACACCCATCAGCAGCCCGCATCCGATAAATAATAGACGTTTCATGAAATCACCTTGAAAAAATCGTGTCGTGTTGTTGTTGAAATCAAAATAGCAGTTCCTGCCGCATTTTCAATTCTATCGTTATTGGTTGAGACAATCTGCAAATCAAATCCATTCAATCTAATTGCCGGAACAAGATTTTAATTTACCCAAAGAACCCGCGCAAACGTAATGGGGTGTTCTACCCATGCCGGCTCCGTGCCGATTGCGCTTTCGCGGCGCGTCCGGTTGATTTAATTTTCCCGCCCGGATTTATGAATGCACATGCAGCCCTTGATTAAAAAATTGGCGGACTCGGCTTTCCTGCGGAACTTCCCAAGATATGCGGGCGCGGTGGCGGCGCTGGCGGGCTTGCTGGCCGTCGTCGCCTGGCAACTACATTGGTGGCCCGTCCTCCAGATGCTTCCCAATACCGCGCCGATGCAATACAACACCGCGCTGTGCTTCATCCTGTCGGGCGCGGGATTGTTTCTGCTCACCACATCGCGCGCGAAAATTGCGCCGTGGCCCGGCGGCGCGGCGGCGGTCATCGGGCTGCTGACGCTCCTGGAATACGCCACCGGGCGCGACTTGAGCATTGACCAGATTTTTTCCAGGCCTTACTTCGAGGCGGACACCGTCTATCCGGGCCGGATGTCGCCGCTCGCGGCAACCTGCTTTGTTTTCATCGGCACGGGAATCATCCTGGCCGTTGCCGGCAGACGCTGGCCGCATCGCCTGACTGCGACGGGGATGATGGCGTGCATGACCGGCATCATCGCGGCGGTCGCGCTGTTCGGGTTCGCCTTCGGCATCGAATCCGCCTACGGATGGGGTTCGTATTCGCGCATGGCCGCGAACAGCGCCTCCGCGTTTCTTCTGCTCGGCGGCGGACTGCTGGTTTGGTCATGGCAGGCGGCCCGTGCGGAAAAATTTGATTTCCTCCGCTGGCTCCCCGTCACCGGCGCGGTGACGCTGATGGTGATGATCGCCTTCGTTTCGGCCGTCAACATGGCCGAGTTGAAAAACGCCACCTTCTGGCGCCAGCACACCTTCCAGGTGATCCTCAACGCGCAGGCTTTTGAGGACAACCTCATTGACCTCCAGCGCGGCGCGCGCGGCTATGTGACGCTGGGCGACACCAACGCCCTCGCGTCCTATCAAAACAGCTCGAAGCTTGAACCCGCACAGTTCGACCAGCTCATCTGGCTCACCCGCGACAACCCCGCGCAGCAGCAGCGCCTGAAAAAACTTTCCGCCGCCATGAACGACGTCTTCGACTACGACCGGCGCGTGATTGCCATTTACAACCGGCAGGGCTTTGCGGGCGTTTCAAAAACCGACGCCAACGGCGAAAGCCGCAGGGTCTTCGGAAACGCGCGCGACATCGTGAAGGCGTTCTCGCTGGAGGAACAACGGCTGCTGGACCTGCGCGACGCCACCGAGCAGGCCGATTCCAACAACGCCCAGCGCCTCCTCATTTCCAGCAGCGTGCTCGCCGCGCTGCTGCTCGTGATGGCCAATTACATGGCCGGCCGCGAACTCCGCCAGCGCCACCGCACCGAGGCGAAACTGAACCAGGTTCTCCTGCTGCAAAACTCCATCCTAAGCTCCACGGATTACGGCATCGTCAGCACCGATTCAAAAGGCATCGTGCAGACATTCAACCCCGCCGCAGAACAGTTGCTCGGCTACACCGCGAAGGAAGTCATCGGCAAAACCACACCGATGCTCTGGCGCGACGCCAGCGAAGTCGCCGAGCGCGCGGAATTCCTGTTCAAGAAACTGGGGCTGGTCGTCCGACCCAACTTTGAAACCGTCGCCGTCAAGATCCAGTTCGACCAGATTGACGAAGGCGAATGGACATTCATCCGCAAGGACGGCAGCCGTTTCACCAGCCTGCTCGTCGTCACGGCCCTGACCGATGAGACCGGCGGCTCCACCGGCTTTCTCGGCATCTTCCGCGACATCAGCAAGAACCGGCAGCACGAAATCGAAAGGGAACGGCTCATCGCCGAATTGAAGGAGGCCATGGCGCAGGTCAAGACACTTTCCGGCATGATCCCCATCTGCGGCTGGTGCAAAAGCGTCCGCAACGACAAAGGCTACTGGTCCAGCGTCGAGCAATACGTCCGCACCCACACCGGCGCCACCTTCTCGCACGGCATGTGTCCCGCCTGCGCCGAGAAATTCAAGGCCGAAATCCTAAACTCCAACCCCGGTCAAACCGGTTGAGAACAGTCCGGCGTTTTAGCGCCCCTTTTTGACGACGACCATTAACTCCCTCACGGATGTCTTTCAGCAGGATGACCCCTTTACTTGCGGGATTTTCCGACCTTCACTCCTTTGCCTTTTGGTGTAGTTGGAATCGGCCTGATGCAGACACATTCGTAATTAAAACCATCGTCATAATCTTTTTTTTCACCTTGTTTTGCTTCCCACTCAAACGGAGGTTCGGGATCCCCTGGCTTAAATACACGTTGTTTGAAGAGATTACAGCTACAGCCGTTCAATCCCGAACAGTCTGGATCGGCTACACACCAAATCTTCACTTCATTACCTTCATTTTGCTTTTTCGGAGCTTTGCAATGAGGATCTTTACCACACTGCATGTGGCCCTTTGGCATATTGTATACGCTCATTATTTTCCTTTCACTTTTATGTTGTAACTTGTCAATTGAGATTTCTCACTTGGTTTCTTGCCCACGTGCCAACGCAGGCTCTTTTGCGATTTTATTTCCTCTACACCGGCTTGCAAGTCCATTTTTCCAGTCCGCCTTCGGTTATTCTCGTTCCGAACCGGCCACCGGCGCGCTGTCCCTACCTCAGACCTATGTTCAGGCGGCCGGCAGCGCGTCCGTGAACGACGGCTCAAACTGGACAACCATCTCGTCGTGAAAATGACGGGAATGGAAATGCAGGCGGCAGGCCGATGACAGCGCGCGGCAAAACGCCAGATGTTCCGTCTGGATGCCGTAAAGTTCAAACGGCATCCGGGCCTTGGCCCAGTTCCAGCAGTCCGCCTGCCAGCCCTGTGTCCGTGTCGTCGTCGAATTGATGATGTGACGCATAGAAAAATTCCCCTGCGTTGTTCATCAGTCAAACTTCAGACTGATGATTTGATTTCAATCCGCGACAACCGTTCAAAATAATTCCTTCTCCGCAAGATTCCTCGCTCGCGGGAGCGGGAGAGGATGTCCGCAGGACAGGTGAGGGTTAAACGGGAAAAACAATTCAGCCACAGGTCGGATGAGGTGAACCGCGAAATTGGCTTCCCAAGCCCGCCAAAAGATAGAGTCCCAAAATCTTGCTGTTCGCTGACGCGAATCATGGTCACGAACCAAGCGAACGAAATTATTTTCAAAACCAAGGACCGACCACTTTATGACCCCTTTCCTTTAGAGACCAAAGGCCTCGGCCAGCAGACGATAGCCTTCGATTTTGTCAGCAAGCTTATGGGTGACCATCGTGAGCATGACTTCATCGGCATCGTATTTTTTGGCACGCTCCAGGATTTGTTTCTTTGCCTCACCCGGAAGCCCAACGACTTCCCGATTGGCAATTCGCGCCAGGTAGCCCTCTTCGTTAGCGCCAAAATGAACACTCTTCATCGCCTCTGGTGCAGGAACGAAAACAGGGTATCTTCCTGAATCACGCATTAAGCGAAGAAAGTCCGATGTTTTTTTACGCTCCTGAAGTCTTTCGGGAGTCGCTGCAACCACCGCATTGACGGCGAT
>CAYPTV010000338.1:0-3957 GCA_964413505.1 uncultured Bifidobacteriaceae bacterium
AGATCATGGACCGCACGGCGCTGATCCTGGAAATCTTCGGCCAGCGCGCCCGCACGCGCGAGGGCAAGCTGCAGATCGAACACGCACAATTGAAATACCTGCTGCCGCGCCT
Organism: uncultured Bifidobacteriaceae bacterium; assembly: GCA_964413505.1. Taxonomy (GTDB): domain Bacteria; phylum Verrucomicrobiota; class Verrucomicrobiia; order Limisphaerales; family UBA11358; genus UBA11358. Next base: position 113 of record CAYPTV010000338.1, read on the forward strand.
GACGCGGTTCTGGTCGCACTTGTCGCGCCAGCGCGGCTCCACCGGCTCCATCGGCGGCGAGGGCGAATCACAGCTGGAAGCCGACCGACGGAAAATTTCCGAGCGTATCGAAAAGATTTCAAGCGAGCTGGACAAGGTCCGTTCCCAGCGCGAGACGCAGCGCGCCGGACGCCAGCGCAGCAACTGGCCGCTGGCCTCCATTGTGGGCTACACGAACGCCGGAAAATCTACCCTGCTGAACAAGCTGACCGGCTCGGCGGTTTTGGTGGAGGACAAATTGTTCGCCACGCTCGACCCGACGACGCGGCGGTTGAAGCTGCCGACGAACCAAAATGTTTTGCTGACGGACACGGTGGGCTTCATCAAAAAACTGCCGCACGGACTTGTCGAGGCGTTCAAGGCGACGCTTGAGGAGGTCGTGCAAGCGGATTTGCTGCTGCACGTGGTGGACATCAGCCATCCGCAGGCCGAGGAACAGATCGCCGCCGTGGACGCCGTCTTGAAGGAGATCGGCGCGGAAGGAAAACCCGTGCTGATGGTGTTCAACAAAATGGACAAGCTGAACGGCAGCGGCGCGTTAAACCGGTTCCAGGAGAAATTTCCGCACTCGGTCGGAATCTCCGCTATGAGCGGCGAAGGCGTTTCATACCTGCTCGCCGAGATGGGCACGCAGTTGCGTCCCACGCGCGAATTTCTGGATTTGCGGATTCCGCACGAACAGTCCGCCGTCATCGCGCGGCTGCACAAGGTCGGGCAGGTGGTCGAGCGGCGTTACAACAGCAGGACTGCGCGCTTCAAGGTCCGCATCCCGCCGCAGCATCACGGCGAGTTTGCACCGTATATCCTAAATAAGCAGCAACTAGCATGAGGAGGCTCATTTATTTTCGATTTACGCGGCCTGCGAAGTGTTGAAATGTGGCGTAAACCGCACATCGTAAATTGATTTGAGCCTCGTCACCTCGACTGCCATAAAAATTTTATCCCCCGCTTGCCCCGCCGCGATGTCGCTGTTAAACTTGCCACGTCTCAACGAAATCTTTATGCCACAAACCGGACGCCAAACGCTCAACACCAGCAAGGTTCTCTGCGTCATCATGGGCGGAGGCCAGGGATCGCGGCTGTTTCCGCTGACGAAGGACCGCGCCAAGCCCGCCGTGCCGCTCGCCGGAAAATACCGGCTCGTGGACATCCCCATTTCCAACTGCATCAACTCCGGCTTCCGGCGCATTTACATTTTGACGCAGTTCAATTCCACCTCGTTGCACGGCCATATTTCGCGGACTTACAAGTTCGACCAGTTTTCCAGCGGCTTCGTCGAAATGCTCGCGGCGCAGCAGACGTTCACGAACACCTCGTGGTATGAAGGCACGGCGGATGCGGTGCGGAAAAATCTCACGCATTTCCTCAACCACGATTTCGACTATCTGCTCATCCTGAGCGGCGACCAGTTGTATCGGATGGATTTCCGCAAGATCATCGAGCAGCACGCTGAGACCGGCGCGGACATCACCATCGCCACGATGCCCGTCGGGCGCGCGTCGGCGCAATCGCTCGGCATCATGCAGATCGCGGACGATTATCGCATCACGCGCTTCGTGGAGAAGCCCAAGGAAGACGCGGTGCTCGATTCGCTGAAGCTGACGACGGCGTTGATGTCCAAGCTTGAAATCGAAGGCAAGGAGGATTCATTTCTGGCCTCGATGGGCATCTACGTTTTCAACCGCGACCTCATCTGCCAGTTGCTCGACAATCCGCTGTCCGATTTCGGCAAGCACATCATCCCGAACGCCATCAACAACCACGCCGTCTTCTCCTACGTTTTCAAAGGCTACTGGGAGGACATCGGCACCATCGGCTCATACTTCACGGCGAATCTTGACTTGGTGTCCGAACTGCCGCGCTTCAATTTTTTTGACATGAGCGCGCCCGTTTTTTCGCGCCCGCGCTTTTTGCCCGGCTCGAAGATCAACGGCGCCCAGATTGACCACGCGCTCGTCACCGACGGCTGCATCATCAACCACGCGCGCATCAAGAACACCATCGTCGGCCTGCGGACTTTTGTCGGTGCGGGGACGGAACTGAATCGCGTCATCATCCTGGGCAGCGACTTCTACGAATCGGACGAATCCGTGAGGAAGCACGAGAGCCAGGGCATCCCGCGGATCGGCATCGGCGCGAACTGCAAGATCGAGAACGCCATCATTGACAAGAACGCGCGCATTGGGAACAACGTGACGATTTCGCCCGCCGGAAAACCCGACAGTGTTGACCACGCACTTTATTTCGTCCGCGACGGCATCGTCGTCATCCCGAAAAACGCGATCATACCGCACGGAACGGTGATTTAGCGGATTTAAACCCGGTGCGTCGGAAGCGGGCATCCTGAGTTTGGTTCCAAACGGGCGGCAGTGTCCTCACCTACATTTTTTGGAACGCGGATTGTCCTCAATCCGCAGCGCGCTCCCTGGCGAATCGCGTTAAAATCATCCGGGCCATCTCCAGTCTCACCACGCGCTGCGAGTTGGGACAACTCGCACTCCCTTGAAAGGTTTCAGCACATAATTTTTTGATTCCGGAGCACTCATTTTAGAACAGTTCTTTCTGAGGCCTTTGGTCTTTCTGTTCCGGTTTTATTTTTGAACCCAGCATTTGCAGAAATTCTTTTTCCGTCAGAATTTTTACACCCAATTCATTCGCCTTGTCCAATTTTGAACCCGCTTCTTCGCCAGCGACTAAAAAATTTGTATTTTTGCCGACGGAAGCAGCCACACTGCCGCCGCGAACGCGGATTTCTTCCGCAGCTTTGTCGCGAGTCATGGATGTTAATGAACCTGTTAAAACGAATATCTTGCCAGCCAGATGTTGCAATGTTCCCTCGGACATTGGTTCCGCTTTTCCTCCTTTTGGTGAAATCCCGAGGCGCTTTAATTGTTCAAGGATTCTCTTTCCGGCTTCTGAATCAAAGTATTCAAGAATATTTCTGGCTACTTCGGGTTCGATTTCGCATACAACGTCAATAATCGGGGGGCCTTTTTTAATGTTCCCTCTTTGTATTTTCTCTGTTGGGGTCGTTTTGATTTTAACACCAGCTTCTTTGAGACGCGCTGCAATGCTTTTGATCTGCTCGTTTAATTTTTCCTGTTGACGACAGCGATCTTCGCGTTCATCTGCCTCGCTCTTTTCAAGGCTTTCAATTTCCGATTTCAGTTTCAGACGTTGAAACTCGATTTTTTTGATTTCGTGTTGTGGGAGGTTTTCTGCAAGGTGTTTCTTGAGAGTTTTATGCTCCTTTTCTTTGTCAATTCGCGCGCGCCGAATTGGAGGCATATTGTCCATGGAGTCGGGACTCGTTTTTTTTGCTTCAATTACTTTGTCAACGACATCCAGAACATCCTTAAGCGTTTGTGAATTTGCCAGGTCAGCTAATTTTTCATTGAAACTCGCGATCTGATAGGCAGTCGTTTCGCCAACATGGGCAATTCCTAAAGCGTGCAGCCAACGCGCCAATGGAAATGTTTTGGCTCGTTCCAGTGCTTCAACAACTTTTGTGGCATTCTTTTCTCCGAAAATTCGAGGCTCGTCCTGTGTTCCAAGATTCAATTTTCCCAATTGATCAACTTTTAGTTCAAACAAGTCGAGCGGTTCTTTGACCAGGCCGCGTTCAATAAGTTTTTCCGCAACCGCGCCACCCATGCTTTCAATGTCTAGCGCACGGCGTTGAGCCATGAATTCAAGCCGCCGGACACTTTGAGCCGGACAGCCGGCGATATTTAAGCAGCGCCACACGGAGAATTCAGGGTCACGCGCAATTTCGCCGCCGCAAATTGGACATTTGCCTTTGAGAT